>JAGOWF010000047.1 GCA_018060305.1 Pyrinomonadaceae bacterium | reverse complement strand
ACGGCAAGGTCGCGGGCGGGACTTTCGAACTCGATGGTCAGCGTTTTCATTGTTACAACGCCGGTCCGCACCCTAATTTCGTCTTTTCCCAAGGCATCTCCCTTATGATTACCGCCGACACGCAGGACGAGATCGATCACTTCTACGACAATCTGAGCGAAGGCGGCGAACGGCAGCCGTGCGGCTGGCTGACCGATAAATTCGGTGTTTCGTGGCAGGTCACGCCGACGATGTTGATGAAAAACCTGTTTGACCCGGACCGCGAAAAAGCAGAGCGTGTCACGCAGGCGATGTTCAACATGACAAAAATAATCATCGCAGACCTCGAAGCCGCCGCCGCAGGATAAGGATCATCCACGAATTAGCACGAATAGACACGAATTAAGAAGTAGTTCCTAACTCGCGTCTATTCGTGTTAATTCGTGGATATTCTTCCTAGGTCTTCGCTTTGTTAATCTCGTCGACCATCACGGGCACGGCCTCGAAGAGGTCGCCGACGATGCCGTAGTCGGCGATGTCGAATATCGGCGCTTCGGCGTCCTTGTTGACAGCGACGATCGTGCCAGAGTTCTTCATACCGACGATATGCTGGATCGCACCAGAGATGCCGAGGGCAATGTAGAGCTTTGGCGCGACGGTCTGTCCGCTCGATCCGATCTGGCGGTCGATCGGCAGCCATTCGCTGTCGCATATCGGACGTGAGGCCGCAAGGTCTGCGCCCAGGGCGTCGGCAAGCTGCTGTGCAACGGCAAGATTTTCCTGCGATTTGATACCACGGCCGACTGCGACGATGACTTCACTCTTTGTGAGATCGACGGATACCTTGGCTTCCTGAAACGGTGCTTCAGGCGTCATGCGGACGTCGCCAACAGAAACGTCCATCGTCTCAATCGCCGCACTTCCCTTCTCGGCATTATCACCGCGAAATGCGCCCGACTGGAATGTGATGAAGTACGGTGCGTCGCCGCCAATGGTCACGTCGGCGTCGAGCTTGCCCAGGAAAATGCGGCGCGTCAGCACCAGCTTGCCGCTGTCGATACTATACCGAATGCAATCGCCGACGACCTCGCGGCCGAAACGCGCCGCAACCTTCGGCGCAAAATCACGCACTTGATATGTGTGTGCCATCACGACAAATTGCGGATTCACGGCCTTGATGACCTGTTCCCATGCATCGGCGTAGGCGTCAGGCGTGTAGGTGCCGAGCTTTTCATTCTTGGCAACGATGACCTTATCGATGTTGTAGCCCGCGATGTCTTGTGCGATCGAGCAATCCTTGTCGCACGGCAGCACGGCGGTGACGGATAGGCCAAGATATTTGCCGATCGACTGCGCGGCCGTTATCGCCTCGAGCGACGTCTTGTTGAGGACACAGTCTTTATGTTCGATAAAAACGAGGATGCTCATATTACCCGCACCTCCGATCGGAGTTTTTCGACAAGTTCGACGGCACCGGCCTTTGCGTCGCCGTTACCAAGCATCTGCGTTTGCTTGGTCTTGAGCGGCATATAAACTTTTTCGATGGTTGCGGAGGATGCGAACGGTTCTATGGTCGGCGTGACCTCAGCGACCGGTTTGCTCTTTGCCGCCATGATGCCCTTTAGCGACGCGTAACGGATCTGCGAGATGCCGGACTGGATCGTCAGCAACGCCGGCAGCTTGTATGTAAACCATTGATACCAGCCGCTTTCGAGCTCGCGTTTGACGCGGAGCGTGTCGCCCAGGCTTTCCCTATCGACCTCGATAACGATCGTGGCGTGCGGTATGCCGAGAAGTTCAGCCACGATCACACCCGTCTGTCCATAGCTGGCGTCGTCAGACTGTAAGCCAGTGAAGACAAGGTCTGCGTTCTCCTCGCGTATCGCATCAGCGATCGCCTTTGCGATCTGGTACGCCGAAAGCGACTTGCTGTCTTCGACAACCACATGGATCGCTCGATGAGCTCCGCGAGCAAGCGCGTCCTTGATGACGGCCTTAGCACCGGCGGGGCCAAGCGTGCAGACGACGACCTCGCCTTCTCCCTTTGCCTCGACAGTTCGCAGCGCTTCTTCGAGAGCGTAGCCGTCAGACTCATTTGTCTGCTGGGCCACGTCGGCCTCGTTTATCCATTTCTCGTCGCCCGCGATGCGAAGCACCGCATCTTTATTAGCGACTTGTTTCATTAGAACGATTATTTTCATCTGATCTACACATTGCAGAAGCCCGCGCGTCAGCGAGGGCGAAACACTCAACATTGAATATTTCGCCCTTGCTCACGCGCGGGCTTGTGCAAACCTATTCCTCAAATCTCCTAAATATCAAACACGCATTCGTCCCACCAAAGCCGAAATTGTTTGACAACACATGATCGACGGTAGCATCGCGGGCCTCATTCGGGATGTAATCGAGGTCACAATCCGGGTCGGGCGTCTTGTAATTGATCGTCGGCGGCAGCTTGTTCTCGAGGATCGCCTTTACCGAAACGACAGCCTCGATGCCGCCCGCCGCGCCGAGTGCGTGGCCGGTCATCGACTTAGTCGAACTGACCGGAATGTTGTAGGCCTGATCGCCAAAGACCTTCTTGATCGCCAGCGTCTCAAATTTATCGTTATACGGCGTCGATGTTCCGTGGGCGTTAATATAGCCGATCTGGTTTGGCGCGATGCCCGCATCCTTTATCGCACGCTCCATCACGCGAATTGCTCCCGAGCCCGTTTCATCAGGCATCGTGACATGAAAGGCATCGCCGCTCATGCCGTAACCGACTATCTCGGCCAGAATATTCGCACCGCGAGCCTTGGCGAATTCCAACTCCTCAAGGATCATCAATCCTGCACCTTCGCCGATGACAAAGCCATCACGTTCAAGATCGAACGGCCTCGACGCGTGCTGCGGATCGTCATTTCGGGTTGAAAGTGCCCGCATCGACGCAAAGCCGGCTACTGACATCGGCGTGATCGCACTCTCAGCTCCGCCGCAGATCATAGCGTCGGCGTCACCGCGCTCGATGATCCTGAAACTGTCGCCGATCGCATGTGCGCCCGCCGAACACGCTGTCGCGGTCGCGGAATTTGGCCCTTTGGCCCCATGACGGATCGAGACATTGCCGGCAGCGAGGTTGACGATCGCCGATACGATAAAGAATGGAGAAACGCGATCCGGGCCCGAGTTCAGCAGCTTTTCGTGCTCGCGCTCGATGGCCCAAAAATCGCCGATGCCGGAACTAATATAGGTCCCGACCATGTCGGCGTTGGACTCATCGATGACCAGGCCGCTGTGCTTCATGGCCTCGTCGGACGCTGCCAAAGCAAAATGCGTAAAGGCTCCCATCCGCCTCGCTTCCTTCTTATCAAGGAAGCTGAGCGGATCAAAGCCCTTTACCTCACACGCGAACTTTGTCGCAAAGGCCGTCGCATCAAATTTGGTGATGTCGGCCGCGCCGCTCACGCCGCGCATAAGAGCGTCCCACGTCGTCGGCACATCGTTGCCCACGGCCGTGACCGTTCCGAGTCCTGTTACTACGACCCTGCGTTTCATAAAACAGTGGTCGGTAGTCGGTGGTCAGTGGTCAGAGATTCCCGGTTGAGCTTTTGCTCAAGTGAGGCGTCTAAGCCATTGATCAGCCGACCTACCTCCGCGGCTATTCCTAAGACCTCATTACATTCGGAGGATGTTACATACGCCTGCATTTCCGCAACTAACGTCTGGGTCTCGGTTTCCATCAATGACCCGTAGGCGATTGAAAGATGTCGTCTAAATTCCTTCGTCGACTTCCTGCCCTGACCCTCTGCAATATTTGACGGAACCGAAACAACCGCCTTCCTAATTTGCAGCGTCAACGCAAAAAGTTCTTCTTTCGGAAACTTCTTGGTTACTTGATAAACCAGTCGAACCAACTCCATGGCCTTCTGCCATGCGATCAGATCTCGATAGCGAACAGGCATTGTCACAATCCCCGAAGCGGCCGACAGGCAACTGACGTCTGACCACCGACCACTGACTACTTTTACCCTTTGTGCTGCTCGACGTACGCGTATGCGTCGCGGACGCTCTGGATCTTTTCGGAATCCTCGTCCGGGATCTCGATGTCGAACTCCTCCTCAAAGCGCATCACTAGCTCGACGAGGTCGAGCGAATCCGCGCCTAGATCCTCGATAAAGCGGGCGTTCTCGGTCACCTCCGCCTCATCGACTCCAAGTTCGTCAACGATGATCTGTTTGATCTTATCCTGTACTTCCGACATATTTTCTCCTTCTTATATAGTCTCTAACGTATTGCGTAAACTTTCCGTGTCCTCAATATTACTATAAATGGCGTCCCGGTCTATCTGCCGAACGAGGCCCGTCAACACCTTTCCGGGGCCGATCTCGATGAATTTTGTCACGCCGTTGGCTTTCATTATCGCAACCGATCCGAGCCAACGGACCGGGGATGACACCTGCCGGGTGAGTTTGTCGGCGACGAGCCCACTGTCCGTGTTCGACGTCGCATCGACGTTGTGAACAATAGGAAACTCAAACTCACCGTAGCTCAGTTCAATCAAGTCGCGTGACAGCCGCTCCTGTGCCGGCATCATCAACGCGCAATGAAAAGGTGCGCTCACGTTGAGCTTGATCGCCCTTTTGGCGCCCTTTTCTTTCAATATCTCGCACGCACGATCAACCGCTTCAGTATTGCCCGCGATCACCACCTGAGAGGGCGAATTGATATTCGCCGGGCTGCAGATCTGTCCTTCCGCAGCTTCCGCACATCCTTGCTCGACGGTCGCCGCGTCGAGGCCGAGTATTGCGGCCATCGCACCGACGCCGACCGGAACGGCCTCCTGCATATACGTTCCGCGCTTTCGAACCGTTCGGACCGCATCGGCCAAGTCAAGCACGCCGGCCGCGACCAACGCCGAATACTCGCCAAGACTGTGTCCGGCAACAATGTCAGGCTCCGGCATCCCGGCCGCGCGTGCCGCCCTGTAAGCTGCCACCGAAGCCGTCAATATCGCGGGCTGCGTATTAGCGGTCAATTGCAGATCAGCCTCGTCACCCGCAAAACACAACCCCGAGAGCTTGAACCCAAGTGCGTCATCGGCGATCTCAAACGCCTCACGAGCGACGGCATAATTGTCAAACAGGTCCTTTCCCATTCCGACGGACTGGCTGCCTTGTCCGGGAAAAATATATCCAAGTTTAGCCATTCGTTGCAGAAGCCCGCGTGAGCAAGGGCGATATACTCGACGTTGCGTATTTCGCCCTTGCTCACGCGCGGGCTACTGCAACGTCTCGCCAATCAGAAACGCATCACCGTCGCGCCCCATGTGACACCGCCGCCAAACGCAGTCAGCAGCACGAGCGAACCGTCCTTTATCCTTCCCGATTGAATGCATTCATCCAACGCAATGGGAATCGATGCCGACGAGGTATTCCCCATCTCGGCAATATTCGAATAGACCTTCTCTTCGGGAACATTCAATCTTGACGCGACGGCGTCGGTGATCCGCTGATTAGCCTGATGTGGAATTACAATATCAATGTCATCAACAGTTAGGCCCGCCTTCTCGAGCATCTCTGCCGAGATATCGGCCATCGACCGCACGGCAACCTTAAAAAGCTCGTTACCCTTCATCTTGAAAAAATGCTCTCGATTGTCGATCGTCTCGTGTGTCGTTCCGATCTTGGTGCCGCCGCCGGGAGCATAAAGCTGCTCTTCGTATCTGCCGTCCGACTTGATCTTCGTAGCAAGAATGCCCTTTCCTTCCGGCACAGGGCCGACGACCGCCGCCCCTGCACCGTCGCCAAAGATCACGCAAGTTCCGCGATCGGTGTAATCGACGTATTTAGTCAGCACCTCTGCACCGATGACAAGCGCGTATTTGATCTGGCCGGTCTTGATCATTGACTCGACCATCGTCAGGCCGTACAGGAACCCGGAGCATGCCGCAAAAACGTCCATGCCGGCGGCATTGACCGCACCGATCTGCGCCTGTATCAATGCGCCGGTCGAGGGCATGATCTGATCGGGCGTCGTAGTCGCACAGATGATGATATCGATGTCTTCGGGCTTGAGTCCGGCACGTTCGAGGGCCTGCAAGGCCGCTTTCGTCCCGAATTGTGAGGTGTACTCGTCGGGCGCAGCTTTGTGCCGCTGCTTGATGCCGGTTCGCGAGGTTATCCACTCATCAGATGTTTCAACGATCTTCTCCAGATCGGCATTCGTAAGAATGCCCTCCGGATAAGCGTGTCCCATACCGAGGATGCCCGCGTTGACCATAGAGTTACGGAGTTACAGAGTCACAGAGTTACGGAGTTACAGAGTAAAGCTACTTCGTAGCGCTACAACTCAATAAACTATTCGGTCTCTTTTCCTTCGATGATTTTCCGCCCTTTGTAGGCGCCGGTTTCCCGGTCAATACGGTGCGGCACCTTTGCCTCGCCGGTGTCCTTGTCAAGATAGAACTGCGGCGTTTTCAGAGCGTCGTGGGCACGGCGCGTCCGCGTTCGGGCATGTGAATGTCGTCGTTTTGGATTTGGCATATTACCTCAATATCTTTTGCCGCAAAAAGGCACAAAAACCGCAGAACTGAAAAATTGATCATTCAATCCAGCAAGCACTCCTTTGAGCCTCTTGCACCTTTTTGCGGCTATTTTAAATCTCGAAGTCCGGCCCATCGTGGGTCGATCTCGTCGTTTTCGCAACTACAATCTATCAAATTACGGTTCCCGCCGCATATCGGGCACAGGCCGCCGCAATCTTCTTTGCAAAGGATCTGCTCCGGCAAGGCCAGCAGGATCTGCTCGCGAACGACCTCGGCCAGATCGACACGGCCGCCGATCACGAGCGATTCATCGAGGTCGGCTTCGTCGATCTCGGCTTCGCTCTTGGTCGCCTCCATGCTCGCATCGACAAAAACGTCGCGAAACGGAATCTCAAACGCCCGAATCACAGGTTCGAGACACCGCGTGCAGTCGGCCTCGACCGTCGCCGTGATCATTCCGCCGAGATATGTCCGCGTATCGTCGCGAAATATCTCACCGCTGAACACAGCCGGAGCTGTCAATCTCGCCTCGCCCGCGAGGTCGATCTCATATCCCGCGAACTCCGCTTTCAGCGGTTTCTGATAGGTCGGAGCGGTCGCAAGATCGATGATCATTGTCAATATTGCCTCCGATTGCGAAATACAAGCCGCAAAAGGCAAAAGTATGATTATAGCGGCTGCGAAAGGCGTGTCAAACCATCGCGACAGCCGTTCCGGCCGCGTCTTCGACGCATCGAAAGCCTGAAGCGTCCAGCGTTTGCTTGAGTCCGCGATTCACATCCGCCGCAAAGGTCGGTCCGCCGTAAACAAAGCCTGTATATGCCTGCACGAGCGATGCACCGGCGGCGATCTTGGCAAACGCGTCTTCGCCCGTAAACACGCCGCCGACGCCGATGATCGGCAGTTCACCTTTTGACCTGCGATAGATCGTCGAGATCACTTCGTTCGATCTTGTGAACAGCGGACGTCCGCTCAAACCGCCCTCGCCAAACTTTCCTACCTCGCCCGTTCGCAATCCGTCACGCGAGGTCGTAGTGTTCGTCGCGATCATTCCATCGATACCGTGTTGGGTGCATACATCGACGCATTCCTCGATCTGGACGTTCGACAGATCGGGAGCGATCTTAACCAGGAGAGGCTTTCTGCCCAACTCGCGGTTCTTTGCGGTCAAGGCCGACAACAGTGCATCGAGGCTTTCAGCTTGTTGAAGATCCCGCAATCCGGGCGTGTTGGGTGACGATACATTTACCGCAATATAATCAGCCGCCGGCTGCATGATCTCGAAACACGCCACAAAGTTCTCAATAGCTTTTTCGTTCGGAACGTCCTTGTTCTTGCCGATATTCACGCCGACCACGCAGCGACGGTCGGCCTTCGCCAGCCGCTCAGCGACAACCCGAGCGCCGTCATTATTGAATCCGAGACGATTGATCAGTGCATGGTCAGCAGGCAGTCGAAACAGCCTCGGCTTCGGATTGCCCGCCTGCGGCCGCAGCGTCACAGTGCCAACCTCGACAAAGCCGAACCCAAGCGACGCAAGCTGCTCCACGACAACGGCGTTCTTATCAAAACCCGCCGCGATACCGGTCGGATTTGCGAACTTGAGCCCGAATAGCTCGACGGGCGGCATTCCAAACGGCGCATCATCGACATAAAACGGCGAGGCAATGCCCATTCGCATCGCTTTCACACCGATCTCATGTGCCCGCTCGGCGTCGAGACCGAACAGCGCGCGCCGCGCCAGCTTGTTCCAGATGAATGACATCGTCCGTTTGATTCTAGTTAATGTCGGGCAAACTTTGAACTTTACACGCCCGTTTGTTACGATTTGCATCGAATGGCAGACGAATTTCACATGGTTGAAAAGTCGCGGATTATGGACTCGACTTCGATGAAGCGTGCCCTGCGCCGCCTTGCAACTGAGATCGCAGAAACGAATCAAGGAGCCGACGACCTCTATCTGGTAGGTATCCGCCGGCGCGGCGTTCCGCTCGCGGAACGCATTCGCGACAAGATAGAGCAGATCGAGGGCGTCAAACCGCTCTACGGCATTCTCGACATCACGCTCTATCGTGATGATCTATCGACGGTCGGCGCGAACCCGATCGTCAACCGAACGGAGCTCGAGGAAGACATCGACGGCAAGACGATAGTCCTGATCGATGACGTTCTCTACACAGGCCGCACGATCCGGGCCGCTCTCGACCAGTTGATGGATTTTGGCCGGCCAAAGCGCGTTCAACTCGCCGTCCTCATCGACCGCGGCCGCGAACACCGCGAGTTGCCGATCCAAGCGGACTTTGTCGGCAAAACCGTCCCGACCAAACAGACCGAGATCGTCAAGGTGATGCTAGAGGAGTTTGACGACATAGAGGCCGTAGGGATTTTTGAACGTCCATGATATTCGAGGTCGTCAGTGACATCGAGAATGTCGAAACCATCGCGGAAGGCAGTTCGCTGCGGATCAGGCATCTGTTACAAAAGAAATACGGGAAGGGCCGATGGAAGAAGAAAAAGGGCATGGCCAGTGTTAGACTGAAGGACGGAACGATCAGGCTCGCCGAGGTTCATTGGTACGAAGCTCACGGCATCGGCAAGCGAGATGTAAAGATCAAGTTTCCGTTTTTGGATTAGTTTCTATGGACACGCCGGAATTTGTAGTTTGCTTGAATAATGACGGGTATGCGGCCTCGCTGGAGGTCGGCAAACTCTACAGGATCGTGCCTGATGAGGATGCCGCAAAACTTGGCGGAATACGCGTGGTCGACGAGGATAGTGAGGATTATTTTTATGATGCGGGCATGTTTTGCCCGTTACAAGTTCCACCTGTCGTGGCAGAAGCGCTGATCCTGGCTTCCAAGCAAGGTTAATGCCTTGCTTTTTTTGTAAATGCAGAAGCCGTTTAGAAGAAGAGATCTGCTTGGAATTCGCGACCTGTCACCCGCGGAAATAACCGGCATTCTTGATACGGCCGAAACGTTTACTGAGATATCTAGCCGCGAAGTCAAGAAGGTCCCGGCCCTGCGGGGCAAGACGATCATCAATCTCTTTTTCGAGGCCTCCACACGAACCCGCACGTCATTTGAGCTTGCGGCAAAACGCCTTTCTGCCGATGCTGTAAACATCAGCATTTCCTCGTCAAGCCTCAGCAAGGGCGAGACTTTGCTTGACACGGCATTGAATCTCGACGCGATGGCGCCTGACTGTATCGTAGTTCGTCACAGTTCTGCCGGTGTCCCGCATCAACTCGCAAAGGTCAGTCAAGCAGCGATCGTCAACGCCGGTGACGGCTCGAATGAGCATCCAACGCAGGCATTGCTCGACGCGATGACGATCCGCGAGCACAAGAAACACATCGACGGTCTAGAGGTCGCGATCATCGGCGACATCCTCCACAGCCGCGTAGCCCGCTCGAATATACATCTGTTGACCAAACTCGGTGCGAACGTCCGCGTTGCCGGCCCGGGAACCTTAGTGCCAAAGGATTTCGCGTACTTGATACCGATTAGCGAGCCGAAGAAGCTGCGGAAGCCCGCGCGTGAGCAAGGGCGAAACACTAGCGTTGAGAATACAGCCCTCGCTCACGCGCGGGCTTCCACAAATGCTGGCTGCCTTGAAGTAGCTCCCCACGTCGAGGACGCCATCTGTGGTGCTGACGTGGTGATGATCCTGCGCATTCAGCGCGAGCGACAGGACTCGGCCTATTTCCCGACGCTGCGTGAATATTCGATCCATTACGGCCTGACGAACGAACGGCTCGACTTAGCTAAGAAGGACGCGATCGTCCTGCATCCCGGCCCGATGAATCGAGGCATCGAGATCGCATCAGACGTCGCCGACAGTTCGCGTTCGCTCATTTTGGATCAGGTAAAATATGGTGTCGCGGTGCGTATGGCGGTGTTGTACCTCGCAACTGGAGGAACGGCCTCAGAACCCGCACGCAAGTAAGGGCGAAGGTAACGAATGAAACTACTTATCGCAAACGGCCACTTGATCGATCCGGCCGCGCCAGAGAATACCGGAATGTCCATCTTTATCGAGGATGGCAAGGTCGCGGCTTGGCTTAAGCCGAATGAGCCCGCACCCGAGGGCTGCGAGGTGTTTGATGCCGGCGGCTTGCTCGTTGCACCGGGCTTTATCGATATGCACGTGCATTTGCGCGAGCCGGGGCAGGAGCATAAGGAAACGATTGCGTCGGGATCTGCCGCCGCTGTCGCGGGCGGCTGGACAAGTGTTTGCCCGATGCCGAATACCACGCCGGTTAACGACAACGCCGCGATCACGCGATACATGATAGAGCAGGCCGAACGTGCGGCATTGGCGAATGTCTTCCCTATCGGTGCGATCACGAAATCCTCCGATGGGAGCGAGCTGGCCGAGATGGGCGAGATGAAAGCCGCCGGTGCCGTCGCTGTCTCTGACGACGGGCGGCCGGTCCCGAACGCCGGCATCATGCGACGCGCGATGCAATACGCACGCGATTTTGACCTGCCGGTGATCGATCACTGCGAGGACAAATCGCTATCCTCCGGCGGCGTGATGCACGAGGGGAAGATATCGCTTCTCCTCGGCCTCAAAGGCATGCCTGCCCTTGCCGAGGAGATCGACGCCGTCCGCGATATCCTGCTCGCGCAGGAAACCGGAGCACACATACACATCGCCCACATCTCGACAAGAGGTGCGATCGAGGCGGTTCGTCGAGGAAAGGACGAAGGCATCAACGTCACCTGCGAAGTCACGCCGCATCATTTTACGCTGGTGGATCGAGCGGTTGAGGGTTACGACACCAACACCAAGATGGCACCGCCGCTCCGCAGCGAAGAGCACCTCGAAGCGATCATCAACGGCATAAAAGACGGCACCATCGACGCCATCGCCACCGACCACGCACCGCATCACGCTGACGAAAAGGCCCTCGAATACGACCGCGCTCCATTTGGCATCACGGGCCTTGAGACCGCTGTCGGCCTGGCATTCAACGAACTCGTCCACAAAGGCGTCATCGGGCTCGAACGCCTCGTCGAAATGTGCTCTACCAATCCGGCCCGCATTTTCCGCCTCGCCGGCCGCGGCTCGCTCACGCCCGGCTCTCACGCCGACGTGACGATCATTGACCCGAATTTAGATTGGACTTACACTAATGCGGAATCGCGTTCCAGATCACGCAACACGCCATTTGACGGCTGGCAGTTCACCGGGGGTGCTGTCGCGACCATTGTTGGTGGACGCATCGTCTATCGACGCACGGAGGGAAAATGAAAACTATTATATTCACGATCTTTGCGGTGCTCATGTTTGGCTCCGCGGCAGTCGCTCAGAACAGGAGCATTTACACCAGCACGCGTGCCGAGGCGTGCCGGACCATCGAATCAAACCCGGACGAAGGCGGCTCCTACGAGGGTGAATGCCGTGGCGTTGGCGGCTACAAACTTCGTCTGATGGAAGGCGATCTGCGACAGGCTCTGGACGTTATTACGCCCGGCAAGAAGCGATTCGAGCTCATCAAATGGGGAATGTTCGGGGGCTTTTCGGTGGTCGGAGACAAGGTCGAATGGCGGATGAAGCGCGGGGTGCCCGTCGCGTTGATCTCTCGATATTCGGTCGCCGACGGCGATGACTCGACAAAAAGCAAGTCATATCTCATCGTCTCAAAGATCGGAGCAAAGTCGTCCTGCGTCACCGACATCGTGGATCCGATGACCAAGCAGAACGAAAAAGCCCGTGAACTAGCCGATGCCGCAGCGGGCAAGCCCTGTAAGATAACCGAATAAAAGCGCACTTATGGAGTTCCTCGCTGACCCGCAAGTCTGGATCGCGTTTATCACCCTGACGGTGCTCGAGCTTGTGCTCGGCATCGATAACGTTATCTTCATCTCTATCCTCTCGAACCGCGTTGCTGAGGCCAAACGTGCGCAGGCTCGTTTTATCGGGCTCTCGCTGTCGCTCGTAATGCGCGTCGTCCTGCTGTTCTCGCTTGCGTGGGTGATGGGATTAACGACGCCGCTCTTTACCGTGGCGGGCTATTCGATCTCAGGGCGCGATCTGATACTGCTGATCGGCGGCCTGTTCCTGCTCGCTAAGAGCACGCACGAGATACACGGTTCGCTCGAGGGCCCAGAGGGTGACCACGGAAAGACCGCTGTCGCAGGTTTCGCATCCGCGGTTGTCCAGATCACGCTTCTCAATCTCGTCTTCTCGCTCGATTCGATCATCACGGCCGTCGGAATGGTGAGCACAAAGCCTGTCGCAGAAGGCGGACTTGGCGAAGCGGCAATTTGGATAATGGTCGCCGCTGTTGTTGTGTCGATAATCGCCATGATCGGACTTGCGAGTTCGATCGGGGCGTTTGTTCACAGGCATCCGACTGTGAAGATGCTGGCGCTGTCGTTCCTATTGATGATCGGTGCGTCGCTTATCGCCGAGGGAATGCACTTCCATATCCCGAAGGGCTACATCTACTTTGCGATGGCGTTCTCGGTGTTTGTCGAGATGCTGAATATCCGCCTGCGAAAGAAAGGCCCGCCGGTCGTCCTCCACAGTGAGTTCTCGGAGGAGGACGAAGGGGCCGCTCGGCCAGCCGTCTAGGATTTAGGTTCTGACACAATTACGGGCCGCAGGGCTTCTCAGCCTCTTGCGTTGTAAGTGGTGAGGCATCTACTTGCCAACT
>JAGOWF010000261.1 GCA_018060305.1 Pyrinomonadaceae bacterium | reverse complement strand
ACTGTTGCGGGTTCATCGAGGACGAGAGAATCCAATACGTGCGTTCCTCACAGGATCAGAAATACGGACGAAAAGAGAGGGAAAGTCCGCTAGCTCATTTATACCGCGATTAGCCGTGCTATGGCAATAGAAATCTGTTTGCCGGTAACGCTCGGCTTGGCTATTCTGAGATAGAGCATGGGCCAAACTCTAACGATCGGAACCCGCAATCGCGGCAAACTGACGGAAATGTCTCAACTCCTCGATGAGCTTGGAGTCGATATATTCCCGCTAAGCGTCAATATCGCGGAGATCGAGGAAACGGGAGCCACGTTTGCCGAGAATGCGATCCTGAAAGCGTCAGGCTACGCTCGCCAGTCTGGATCGTATGTGCTGGCCGATGACTCAGGCCTTTCGATAGCGGCACTCGATGGCAGGCCCGGAGTAAACTCCGCCCGATATGCAGGAACAGATCTGCCATTCTCAGCGAAAATGGCAGCCCTGCTAAGCGAACTCGACGCTACGAGCAGCAATGACCGACGTGCATGGTTTACCTGTTCGCTCGCATTCGCGTCGCCTGCGGGCAAGATACTCTCCACCGCCGATGGTGTGTGCCACGGATCGATAGCTGCCGCTGCGAGTGGGAGCGGCGGTTTTGGATACGATCCGATCTTTGTCCCGGACGGCTATGACCAAACTTTCGCAGAACTTCCTGAGTCCGAGAAAGCAAAAATCAGTCATCGGGCGCATGCATGCCGACAAATTATCCCGTCATTACAGGATGTTTTCGCAAAATTGACTTGACCTGCGTGATTTTCAGGCTTAGAATGCGACAGTTGGAACCCGTTCCCAGAGTGAAACACGGGGCGTAGCACAGCCTGGTAGTGCGCACGGTTTGGGACCGTGAGGCCGCAAGTTCGAATCTTGCCGCCCCGACCAGTCAATAACGGTTGACCGGTACTCTTTTCCCGCTGCTGTCGGAGTCCTTTCCGACTGGATCAACACTGAGGAAGTTTTAGGATCTCAAGACAAAATACTGGAGGATATTCAACTATGGCTCGTATGACACAATCGGAAATCATTAGCCGTCTGGCAGATTCGTGCGGATGCAAGAAAACGGAAGTCAAGGCAATGTTCGACGCTTTGGCATCCCTTGCTACCAGCGAAGTGCAGACGAATGGCGAATTCACCGTTCCCGGCTTCGGTAAGCTGAAAAAGACGCATCGCAAAGCACGTGACGGACGCAATCCCGCGACCGGTGCCGTGATTCGGATCCCGGCCAAGACAACGGTGAAGTTTAGCATCGGCAAGGCGATGAAGGACGCTGTGGCGTAAGCTACCACATAGTGTTCCCAGACCCATCGATGACCGGCAGATGTTGTATAAATCTGCCGGTCTTTTTGCGCCCGAAAAAAAGTAGTGACAAAGCCTGTCTTCCTCTGGTAACATTCAAATACAGTCGAGATCGGGCCGGGGAGCGATGTTTTCAGCAGACTCTAGTAGGCTGATGGTCTTGGCTTTTATGGCGTCCCGCGTGGGGCGACCTTAACACGAAGGAGAAGACACTAAAGTGGCAGCAGCTAGACCAATGACCTTGCAGGACAGAGTCCTGCAGATCGACCACATTCAGGCACGGCGGTTTTCAAAGCTGACCGGCGATGCAATTGAGATCGCGGCCGAGGGCATTATTAGGCATCTGAGGGCCTGTGCTCGTATGGACGTGAATCCCGATGCATCAGCGGTTCGTGAGATCATCGACGATGCCTTAAACGGCAGACGCGTTTTTGCCGAAACCTCAAACGACCTTTTGGCCGCCTGAAGCAGTACTTATTTTTTTTAGTAATATCAATTGACCGCCCGCGTGGCGGTCTTTTTTTTATGGTTGCCGTTGTGTCAGCGTGAAAAGGACGTATTTCCCGTAGGCCTCGCCGGCATCGCGGAGATACCATTTGTCGATATTGTCGAAAAAGACATTCGGCTCATTCGGGGCCACAAGATAATCAAGCCGAACGGCACCATTGCTCGCCGGGTCAAAGTCGCGTGCATACCGATCGTATCGCATCGCCTCAGCCTCGATCTCGCCAAACGTAAGCGGCTTGGATTCCGAGTTAAGGCGGTCGGTGTGCCTTCCCCAGCCAAACAGCGCGATCATCGACACGAAATCGTTGCCATGCTTCATTCCATCAGCAAGCTGTCGGCCACGAACGCCCTGATAATACAGCAACTGGTAATACCGTTCCTTGTTCTCCTCGGTCGTCACGCCCGCAAATACGTGCTGATGCCGTGCCCACAGAACGGACTGAGGAGCGACGGTCGGCAGGTCGTCAGCCTCGGCGATGCCGAGATGAAGGACGACCTTCTTGTAGCGGTCAGGATCGCTCGCACCGAGTTCCGTCAGCCTACGGGCAACCGGCAATGCCTCGTCTCGAATTACATTTACATCATCGAGTATTCGCACGGTGTAATGGCACTCGACAAATCCCCAATCAGCCGCCACCAACGTCAACACGACAGCAGCGATCTTGGCTCCAAACCGTCCGCTAATGCCCGCTCGGCGCCACAGGAGGCCAACCATCAGCACCAAAGCCAGCCCCGCGACATAATTGCCGATAAACACCTGATAATGGATCGGCTGCAGCGATTGGCCGGTGATGACCTGCTGATTAAACACGACGATCACCACCAACGCGAGCGACGCCGTAAACAGCACTGCTCGGTCGCGCAGTTCTAGAAGCCTAAACGACACGCAGCCGGCCAGCGCAATTAGAACGAAGATCGCGATCAGTTCCGGCGGCCGTGTGAGGTCCAAGGCACGAGTCTTGACGACCATTTGAACGTCATCCATCGTATGCGAACGCAGCGAAAGCAAATAGGCATACGGAACCAACGCGGCAACGCAGCCGCCCGCCAGAATAGCGAGCGACCTAACGTCTTTCCAAACGCCGTCGGGCCGAACGATCAGCCAGACCAAGCCAACGCACCCGAGCCAAGCAACAGCCGTGGTCCAGACATAAAAATAAGAAAAAACGGTATAAGCGAACGCCAAAACAGCAAGAGCGATCCACAAACTGTCCATTGTTCGTCGTTCGTTGTTCGTTGACTGACCACTGACCACCGACCACTGACCACTGACTAGCTTCCACACCAGCCCGACCATGAAAAAGAATGCCGGAAATGCCATTGCGGGCACATATCTGCGAAAGCCCGGAAAATACGGATACGCATAACTCGTATCAAGGATCTCGCCGATAGCACCTTCGCCCGCAAATATTGCCCCTCCCGCGAGCACCACGAGGCTGCCCGCCATCGCAAACCAATCGTCGCCGGTAATCTTGCGGATCAGCCAGAAGATCACCAATGCCGTGAGGAATGCCGCGACCGCGCCTGAGATCGTCATCGCCCAGGTCACGGGCACGCCGAGCAACCTCGCAGGCAACGCTATAGAATACGGAGCCGCAAATTGTATGGAAAACAGCGATTCCGGCTGCGGCGATTCGGGTGAATCGTCACGTCCCGTATAAGGGTCGTTCTTCCTCGGCCGCCCGTCGATCAGGGCCTTTAGATACGCCGCGTAAGCAACCTCGTCGATGTCGTTATAGGCATAATGGCCGTTCCACTCCGCCCCGCGAAGATAGATCATCTTCATCTGCGGATACAGCGAAAAAACAGCGAGAAATAACCCCGCAATAATGCCAAAACGCCAACGAACGTTCATAACGGACAGTGGAAAAGGAGCAACAAGAAATGCTCAAGCAATTCTCTATTTTACATGCTCAATTGTCCAGAATCGCCCAAGCGCGTCGGAACGCGGGCACCTCGCCCGCCCGTGCTCCGTCGGACCGCAGGCAGCCTGCCTGCGAATACGCCGTCGGAACGCGGGCATCTTGCCCGCACGTATCGCCTGGCAGCCTTCAGTGACATCGCCGTTACATTATTGCCGCTGCATTATTGCCGTTGCCTCATTGCCGCGGCCTTATTGCCGCTGCCTCATTGCCGTTGCCTTATTGCCGTTGCCTTCAGGCAACGGTTGGCCGGGACAATGGAATCGGGCTTTAGCCCAACCCGTCGGTTGGGCTAAAGCCCGACA
>JAGOWF010000260.1 GCA_018060305.1 Pyrinomonadaceae bacterium | reverse complement strand
CGGCTATAGCTCAATGTCGCAACTGATCGAAACCGAAGAAACCCTCATCATCGAGACGCCCGAGCGCGTGCAGCTCGAGTTTGCCCTGGCCTCGATCGGGAACCGCTTTCTCGCCGTCGCGATCGATCATTCTATCCAATATCTGTCGATCTTTCTGATCGCATGGTTCTTCCTGAGCATTGCGGGCTATTCTGGATCGGACGTCGTCGATGCTCCCGAACGGCTTTTTGCCGAAGCCCCAAAATGGGTCATTGCCACGCTGATCATTATTCTGTTCCTGATCTTTGCAGGCTATTTTATTGTGTTCGAGTGGCTCTGGAGCGGCCAGACGCCGGGGAAGCGACTGCTAAAACTGCGCGTGATCCGCGAAGACGGACGCCCCTTGACCCTATGGGAGTCCATCGCCCGCAATCTGCTTAGGATCGGCGACGCCGTGCCCGGATTTGTAGTGCCTGTCTATTCCGTAGGGCTGATCGCGATCTTTCTCAGCGACCGTGACCAGCGATTAGGCGACATATTTGCCGGAAGCGTCGTGATACGCGAACGCGCCGACGAGGCACCGACATTCGTCGAAACGTTCTCGAATCGCATCGTTGACTCGGCATTTACACGCGTTCAAGCCCCAGTCGAGATCACCGCTGACACGAGGACGCTGAACGGGCGCGAGATAGAGGTTGTCGAGGCATTCCTGCGGCGTCGCTGGGATCTCACCGAACGGCAGCGCCTATGGATGGCGTGGCGCATCGCATTGCCGCTCATGTACAAACTACGTCCGGCCTACGACGTCACAAACTTTACTTATGAGGGCCTGCTTGAGGAACTACTCCACCGCTTTTATGCAAACCAACGATCACTGAACTGATCCACGATCATTTCTTCCAATAGTACTTCGTAAGATGTGCCGCATCATCAGCCGAAATCTGGCCGCCCTGTAGCTCGAAAGCGCGTTTGAGAACAGGATCACGGCCCGCGGCAATATCCGAGGCCGCTGGCACGATCACCTCGTCCGGGATCACTCCGATATGTTCGAGACTCTTTCCGTCCGCCATAAGCAGGTCAGCATTTGTCACACTAATAGCAAACGGGACAACGTTCATTGTGCCCATCTGCTCCTGAAAATGCCGCGACTGCATTACCGATCCCGACGACACGTCGCCGAGCACCACGCCGCGCTTGTTGAGTTGGATAACGCGGGCAAATATCTCCGCTGCCGAACCAGACTCGCTGTCGAGCAATACAATGAGCTTGCCATTGTAAGCCTTTGCTCCGCGCGATCTTGCCAGGCTCGGATCCATTTTCTTGCGGCCGACTATCTCAGCAATCTGCATATCCTTGTCAAAGAAGAATCCCGTGAGGGCTTCCATTGTCTTTACATATCCACCGCCATTTCCGCGAAGATCCATGATCAGTCCGCGGCTGTTAGAAAAGCGGCCCATCATACCGTCAACCTCCTCCGGCGGGAACTCGAATGACGGCATTCGCCAAACGCCGACACCGCCGGCGATCAAAAACCTGTGCTTGTCATTCTCTGGCTCGTAGAAGTCATCGAAAAGCTTGAAATATGTTGTGAACGTGATCGTCTGCGGCTGTCGCTTGATCTCGGACTTGACGTCAAGCTGACGCGGTGCAGTCTCATCCGGCCCCTGCACGATCAGGGCCAGCTTGTCGCGTTTGCTGATGCCGTTGTAGAAGTAGCGAACCTTCCAGAGTTCCTTTTTCGATGGCTTGAAACCACCGATCGAAAGTATTTGATCGCCGCGTTTCAGCCCTTTTGCCTCAGCGTCACTGCCCGGCTTGACCTGAGTAACGAACACCTTGTCACCACTCGCCTGCATACGCCAACCGTATTCGACCGCCACGTTGGTCGGCGGCGGGATCAGAAATAAGTGAGAGTCGTTGAAATCGATCAGAACCTGAGCAATTATCGCGATCGATTGGCCCGTTGAGGTCGCCTGATCGAGCTTGTCTTCAGCCTGTTTGAATCGCGCGTCCAGATCGATCCCGTGAAAAGCCGGATCATAGTAATGCTCCTTGACTCGCTTTTTCACGATCTTGAGAATGTCTTTCATTCGGCTCTTCTCAATTCCGTCAAAGCTCTGTGCGTCAACACGCGATGTTGATGACAGGAACACAATGCACAGAACGGCGATCGATGCAATTTTCAAAAAACTCCGGAAATTCATATGATTACTAAAAGGCCTCCTTTGACGTGGGATAGGTGAACCGGCAAGCGGGGTGCGAAGCGCCTCGTCAGCTCTATTGACACCTTCTCAATAATCAAAATACGCCGATTTCGAAAAAGTGCAACAGCGCCTAACGCTCGTGAAACGATAGTTCCGATACAGATATGCGAAATGTTCTTGTGACCGGCGGAGCAGGGTTTATCGGATCCCATCTTGTGGATCGCCTGCTTGCGGAAAGCGAGTGGCAGATAACGGCGGTCGATGATTTCAATGATTTCTACTCGCCGGAGATCAAGCACCGCAATATCGCCGAGCACGTCAGATCACCAAACTATCGCATCATTGACGCCGATATACGCGACTGGCGGACGATGGAGGCGTTATTCACACAGTATCATTTCGATATCATCGTCCATCTTGCCGCACGGGCAGGCGTCAGGCCGTCACTCGCCGAACCGCGGCTCTATGCCGAGACCAACGTCAACGGCACGCTCAACCTGTTGGAGTTGGCACGGATGCATCATGTGAATCACTTCGTTTTTGGTTCGTCATCGAGTGTTTACGGTATCAATGCGAAAGTGCCCTTTGCTGAGGACGACCGCATACACCAGCCCATCTCGCCTTATGCCGCGACAAAGGCGGCCGGCGAACTCCTTTGCCATACGTACTCGCACCTATACGATATGCGTATCGTTTGTTTGCGATTCTTTACGGTTTATGGGGCACGCCAGCGGCCCGACCTCGCAATACACAAATTTGCTCGGCTGATCACCGAAGGCAAGCCGATCCAGGTCTTTGGCGACGGGACGACGCGGCGGGACTATACGTATATCGATGACATCATTGCCGGCGTCAGAGCGGCGATCGATCACGAAGCGACGCCGTTTGAGATCTTCAATCTCGGTGAATCGCAAACGGTCGAGTTGAACGAACTGATCGCGCTGCTGGAACGCAGCCTGGATATTCAGGCTGTGATCGACCGCCAGCCGTTGCAGCCCGGCGATGTGCCGATCACGTTTGCAGATATCTCAAAATCGCGAGAGCTGCTCGGCTACGATCCAAAAACAAAGATCGCGGACGGCATACCAAAGTTTGTCGAGTGGTTTCGAACGACGACCTAACCCCAGCCAAAAACGCGCTTCATCAGCGGCAGCATACGATGGCCTGTTAAGGTCTCTCGAAAGAACGCCTCGTGTTCCGTCTCAACGCGGGCCATATCGAGAAGATCGCGGACACACTCGTCCATGCCTATTTCGCGGGCGTAAGCGGCCGCCTCCTCATATTCGACGGAATTTTTGCTCTCAAGCCGTCCCGCAAAATACATCGGCAGGAACCAGCCCGAAATGTAACACATCAGTCCGAGCATGCGGCCGATCGTCCATAAGGCCCTTTCCCGAATCGCTCGTGGTTTGGCGCCAAGTGTCTCCAGCCATTCACCGACGCGTCGCCGATGATCCCATTCCTCGGCCTCGATCTTTTTGATCTCGGTTCTCTCCGGCGATTCACGCAATGATCGCCAATGCCCGCGATACGCATACGCCGCCGCCACCTCGCCGGAGTAAGCGTTTTGGAGAATGCGGATAAGGTTTTGTCTCGCTGTTTCCAAGGTGGCTCTATTGTAACCGAACCGGTCAACAGGCCAACTTGCTTTGATCGGCATTCAAGATTGTATTTTTCATTGTCGGCAATCTACAATATCCGGCTATGGCGAGAGGAAAGAACATCGGTTATTGGATCGCAACCATCTGGCTGGCGTTAGGCATGATATCGAGTGCCGTAGTTCAACTGATGCGAATTCCCGAGGGCGTGCAGAGCGTCACGCATCTCGGCTATCCGGAATATCTGCTGACGATCCTTGGCACCTGGAAGATCCTTGGCGTGATCGTCATA
>JAGOWF010000046.1 GCA_018060305.1 Pyrinomonadaceae bacterium | reverse complement strand
TTTCAGAATCGCTGCGGCTGCAGATATTGCAGCATCTCGAAAAAGGTGAAGCGAGCGTCTCTGAGATCACGCAAGCAGTAGCCTCGACCCAGCCGAATGTCAGCAAGCACCTCAGGATCCTACAGGAAGGCGGCCTGGTCGCACGTCGTCAGGAGGGCAACACCGTTTTTTACCGCATCGCCGACGATTCTGTTTTCGAACTGTGTCGGGTCGTGTGCGGCAGTTTGAAAGAAAAATTTGCACGGCAGCGATCGGTCTTTGGCTGATCACACCGCCGGCCGGTGGTATCTGACAACGAATCGCGGCGGCTCATCTTCATTCTCCGGCGGCATTTCGATGAAGTCGCTCTGGACCAGGCCGTTTTCTTCAAACCGCGACAGATCGCGGCGTGAGCATGGCCACGGGACCATGTCGGGCTCCTCGTCGTTGCCTCGGCCGCGAGTGACGACGACCAATTCACCGCCCTCGGCGACAAACGCCGCTATCGCATCGATTACCTGTGGCCGCATCTCAAGTGGCAGCGGCTGTATCGTGTAGATCTCAAGCACGAATTCAAACGCTCCGAGCCAGCCGCGAACCGGTCGAAAAAGATCAGCCGTCTCGAACTGAATATCCGCCTCTCCATAAAGCTTCTTCGCCCATGCGATCGCCGTCGGCGAGAGGTCAAAAGCCGTGACCTTAAATCCAAGGTCGTGCAGGTATTTCGCATCGTCGCCAAGCCCGCAGCCGACAACGAGTGCTGTCCGGCCGTTGCCCGTTAGGCCGTTGTCCTCAGCCCACTGACGAAAGTAGCTATTCGGTTCGAGGTCAGCCCACGGTATCATCTCGTTATCGCCCGCAGCCTCGCGATAGAGCGCCTCAAACCAGCCCGTAACATCACCCCGCGCCGCAAATTCCTCCTGCAGCCTGCGGACATGTTCTCTTTTCTGTTCCAAATTCGGTTTCATCTCAGAACGGAATCGGAATCTCGACTGGCGCATCCGCATCCTTCCACGCCTTCCAGCCGCCGTCCATTGACCAGACGTTGGTGTAGCCCATTTTCTGGAGCATGTCGGCGGCTAGTGCGGATCGAAATCCGCCGCCGCAATACAGCACCAACTCGGCCGATTTGTCGGGAAAGGCCTGCACGATATCGCGCTCGATGATGCCTCGGCTCATGTGCCGCGCACCGGCGGCGTGGCCGGCGTCAAATTCGTTGTCCTCGCGAACATCGATCAGCACGGCACCGTGAGCGATGCGATCCTGCGCACCGGCAACATCGCATTCGTTGACACGGCTCTTGGCGTCATTTGCGACGGCTAGGAACTCTTCTGAATGATCCATACCCTAAGTTTAGCCCAAACCCAGCCGCCAAACTAGCGCCCTGTCAGCGGAAGACCTATAATGAACATTTCGCAATTTGACTTTATTTATTGAGGTTTATCGCTGTGGCAGAACAATTTGACGTTACTATCATCGGCTCGGGTCCCGGCGGCTATGTAGCCGCCGTTAGGGCCGGGCAGCTCGGGCTAAAAGTCGCTCTGATCGAGAAAGAAAAAGATGCTCGGCTCGGTGGCACATGCGGCCTTCGTGGATGTATCCCGACAAAGGCGTTGCTTAACGCCGCCCATCTTTATCAAAAAGCCGGTCATTTTGACCAGTTTGGATTAAAGGTCGATAACTTGTCGTTCGACTTTCCCGCCGTGCAAAAGTACAAATCAGACGTCGTCGCCAAGAATTCCGCCGGCGTGACCTATCTGATGAAAAAGAACAAGGTCACGGTCTTTAACGGCTTTGGCAAGATCGCAGGCCGGGGCAAGGTCGAGGTCGCTCTGGCCGACGGCAAAAAGCAGACCATCGAAACGAAGAACATCATCATCGCCACCGGCTCGGTCGTGCGGCCGATTCCCGGCTTTGAGACCGACGGCAAGACGGTCGTCAATTCAGATCACATTCTTGAACTGCAAAAGGTGCCTAAGTCGCTGATCGTCATGGGCAGCGGCGCGGTCGGCGTCGAATTTGCCAGCGTCTATGCGCGCTTCGGTTGCGATACGACGGTGGTCGAACTGCTCGACCGGATCGTGCCACTCGAAGATGTCGATTGCTCAAAGGAATTGCAGCGAAGCTTTAAGAAACAAGGCATTAAGGTCGAGACTGGCCTTAAGCTCGACAAGCTCGAAAAAACGAAGTCGGGCGTCAAAGTCTCAGGCAAGAACGCTAAAGGTGACACTGTCACGCTTGAGGCCGAGATGCTACTCGTCGCCGTCGGCCGCATGGCATATCTCGAGAATCTCGGGCTTGAGAACACAAAGGTCAAGGTCAGCGAAAAAGGCACCGTCGAGGTCAACGAATACTGCGAGACCGCCGAGCCCGGCATCTTTGCCATCGGCGATGTCATCCCGACCGCACAGCTCGCACATCTCGCCTCAAAGGAAGGCATCCTCGTCGTCGAAAAGATCGCCGGCAAAAAGGTTGAGCCGATCAAGCATAACCTCGTCCCAAACTGCACTTACTGCGACCCCGAAGTCGCAAGCGTCGGCCTGACCGAAGAAAAAGCAAAAGCCGCAGGCTACGACGTCAAGGTCGGCAAATTCCCCTTCTCAGCCTCAGGCAAGGCCCGCATCCTCGGTGAGACGGATGGCTTCGTTAAGATCGTCGCCGAAAAGAAATATGACGAGGTCCTCGGCGTCCACATCATCGGCCCGCACGCCACCGAGCTCCTAGCCGAAGCCTGCGTCGGCATGGCCCTCGAAACCACCGCCGACGAACTCGGCCGCATTATCCACGCCCACCCGACCGTCAGCGAATCCATCATGGAAGCCGCCGAAGGCGTGCACGATCTGACGATACATATGTAATGCTTTAATGCTTGCATAAACCTAACTGTTAGGTTATTCTTTCTATGCCGACCGTTCTGCGACAACGCGGGTTTGATATTGCTATTAGGCCAAGAGATCATGGCCCGCCGCACGTTCATGTCTTGCATAGTGGAGAAGAAGTCGTGATCTTACTCGGGGTTGGTGTCAATCTCCCGCGTGTCCGCGAAAATCGTGGAATGCGTTTACGGAACGTCCGCGAAGCGATGAACATTGTAGCTGCTAACAATGATGAGTTTTTAAAGGAATGGCGAAAAATATACGGATGATGAAGACAACTATAAAATACTATGTCAGTGACGCCGAGCTTGACCGTCAGATACGCGAAGCCGAGAAAAGAGGAATCACAGAACCGGAGGCGAAGTCCGCTCTATATAGGAACGGTAAAGTAAACATAGAATTGGCGTCGGGATGGAATTTTGCATTTGATCCGAAAATGTTTTCAGAGTTCGAGAACGCAACGGAAAGTGAACTTAAGCAAATAGGCCTCTGGGGACGCTACACGCTAGGATGCCCGCCGCTAGACGTCCATATCGGAATAGCCTCAATAATTTTTGAGTTGATTGGTGACAAGGTCCTCAGTGCCGAATTCGGCCGCCGAAATGGTTCTACAACCAGCGAAAAGAAAAGAGCCGCATCCCGAACAAACGGCAAACTCGGCGGCCGGCCAAAAAAACGGCATATATAGAATGTTTGTCTGCGAAATACGCCGAAAAGACGCGAAAATCGAGACGTCCTATCTCGCATGTTCCGCGTCTTTCGCGGGTAATACTTTCCGCCTTTATGAAAACTATACTCATTTCCGTGATGCTGTTCCTTCTGGCGTTCCCTGCGGCCGCTCAGTGGATCAAGCAGAACGTCGATACGACCGCGAGCCTTCGCGGGCTGTCGGTCGTTAACGAAAAGGTCGTTTGGGCGAGCGGCACGGGCGGGACGGTGATCCGCACCATCGACGGCGGCAAGACGTGGAACGTGATGATCGTTCCCGATGCCGAAAAACTCGATTTTCGCGACGTCGAAGCCTTCGACGCAAACACTGCTTACATCCTCAGCATTGGCAACGGCGAATCGTCGCGGATCTACAAAACAACCGACGGCGGTTCGACATGGAAAGAGTTGTTTCGCAATAAGAATGAGAAAGCGTTCTATGATGCGATAGCCTGTTGGGACCGGGAGAATTGCGTTGCAATGTCCGACCCAGTTGACGGCCGTTTTGTCGGCCGTTTTATCGAATCAACTGTGCGTCGAACAGTCGATATGGATCTCGGGAAATGGCCTGATGCAAAACCCGGTGAAGCGGCCTTTGCAGCCAGTGGCACTTGCTTGATAGCAGGCGGGAAACAGAAAGCGATATTCGTCAGCGGCGGCACGGACGCGCGAGTTTTTGTTGCCGATCTTTCAACTTTATCCAAAGATTTCCAGATGAAATGGCAAGTATCCAGCACACCGATCATACGGGGCACGTCAAGCTCTGGAATCTTCTCGATAGCCATGTTTGACCGTTCTAACGGCGTTATCGTCGGCGGTAACTACGAAAAACCGCACGAAGCCAAAGACAATCTCGCATTCACAACCGACGGCGGTATGACTTGGAAACTCGGCACCGGTTTATCAGGCTATCGCTCGGGCGTCACATACGTTGACCGAAGAACCATCGTCGCGGTTGGCACAAATGGCTCGGATGTGTCGGGCGACGGCGGGAGAACGTGGCGGAACCTCGATCGGGTCAACTACAATGCAGTTCAGGCTGCTGGCAGTAAATCCGTGTGGGCTGTTGGACCGAACGGTAACATCTCACGTCTTGATATCACCGAGCCGACGCCAGGATTTGTTAAGGCTCTCAGAAATAGACATCATCCGGTAAATGTCAACAATGTCCGCTTGAGCCACAGCGAAATCCGAACGGACTGCCCTCCGAAATCTTCAGAATGCTCGTCGAGCCGCTTTGTCTCAGTCGATGCCAGTGTCGCAGCGTTTGATGAAGACGTTTACGATATGGTCTACACGGTCTCTGCAGGCCACATCATTGGAAAGGGACATTCGGTTCAATGGGACCTGACGAATGTACCCGCCGGAAAATATTTGATAACTACAGCGGCTAAGGAACCGACCTTTGACGGAAGAACGTGGATGGTGATCGGTAAAACCGTAACCAACCTCGTCGAGATCAAATAGTGACTTTCGCCTGGTCCGACATCCTCGGCACACTCGGCGTTGCGTTCATTATCGTCGCCTACTTCCTACTCCAGACGGCACGGCTCCGGAGTGAGCAGCTTGCGTATTCGGTGATGAATGGCGTCGGGGCGGTGCTGATACTGATCTCGCTTTACTACGCATTTAACTTCCCTTCGTTTGTAGTAGAATTTTTCTGGCTGTTGATCAGTTTGTACGGGATCGGAAGAGCAATTAGCCGCAAAAATGCGCAAAGAGCGCAAAAATAGCTCCTTTCCTTTGTGTCTTTTGCGCCTTTTTGCGGCGATTCTTTATGCAAAACTTCACGAGCGTGCCATTTAAGACCGAGAGTTCGCACGGGCTGACGTATGTCAACGGCATGGCCAAGTTCTCGCCGGCCGGCATCGTCCTCGAATTCGAGTCAAAGGTTTTCGGGCTGATCTCGACCGGCGTGAAGGAAGAGCGACTGCCGATCGACGAACTGCTGGATGTGAAATTCAAAAAAGGCGTGATGCGTCGAGGTGCCAAGATACAAATTCGCCTCAAATCCGTCACACGCTTGTCCGCGCTGCCCAATAGTGATGGCAAGGTCACCCTAAAGATCACCGCTGACGATTTTGAACGGGCCCGCGATGCCGTCGAGGGGCTCCACCGCGACATGGCTGAACACACCGCCAGCCTGCCCCCGCCACATCCGCCGCTCAGATCGCTATTCGACAACAGTGAGGATGAGACACAGGAGCTTCGGGATGAATGACCTATTCGAGTGGGACCCGGCGAAGGCAGAATCTAATCTTGTAAAACACGGAGTTTCTTTCGAGGAAGCACAGACGGTTTTCTTCGACGCGCTTTCACTTACCGTATCCGACCCAACGCATTCTGTTAGCGAAGAACGATTCATCATCACCGGCCATTCAATCCTCGACCGGCAATTGGTTGTCGTCCACACGGACCGAGATGGTAAGATTAGAATCATCAGCGCGAGATTGGCAAATCGCCACGAAAGACAGCAATATGAGCAAGAAGAACGGTAATGAAGACGAGATGTTAGATCACTATGACTTCGGGGGTGGTGTTCGCGGCAAATACGTCGACCGCGTCAAAGAAGGCGGCCAGATCGTCCTTCTCGAACCTGATGTTGCCGAGGTGTTTACCGATTCTGATTCCGTCAATAGAACGCTTCGCGGCTTGCTGCCGATAATCCAAAGTCAGATCGAGCGGTCTCATCAACCTTAACAGTTGGGAGTTGTAAACGCTATCAACGAGGTCAAACCGATGATCGACCCGACTACGGCCGAAGTATAATGCCCGCTGACGCGCACAATGGCGCGATGTCGCCCGCCCGCGTCCAGCGGGCTGCCTTTCTCGCCGTGCTGTCGTTCCTGTTCTTTCTCGCGATGATGGTCGCCTACTACGTCCGCGGATCGATACTCTATTTCCTGCTCGCGACGGCGTTCCTGATCGTCTATATCTTCACGATGATATCATTCGTCAGGATGCGAAAGGGCCGCGACTAACCCCGAGACAGTCGGCTTCGCTTGCCTCGCAAAGCAAGGTGAAGTATCTTTTTGTGCAGTATCTGACAACAAATGCGCGTTTTAGGGATCGATCCGGGCAGCGAAACGCTCGGCTGGGGCGTCGTTGACGGCAGCGGAACGAAGTACACGCTCGTCGATTTTGGCACCGTAAAGTCGAACCCGAAGCAGGCGTTCTCAAAAAGACTCTTGAATATTTATAACGGCGTCGCCGACGTCATCGAACGCCATTCGCCCGACGTGCTGTCGGTCGAGGACACGTTCTACGCCGTGAACGTCGGTGTCGCGTTAAAGCTGGGGCAAGTGCGCGGCACGATGCTGCTGCTGGCCGAGCAGTGGGGCATCGAGATCGCCGAGTACGCGCCAAGGCTCGTCAAGCAAACCGTCGTCGGCTACGGCAATGCCGAAAAGCAGCAGGTCCAGCAGATGGTCAAGGCCCTGTTGGCCATGAACGAGGTGCCAAAGCCGCACGATGCGGCCGACGCCCTTGCGATAGCGATCTGTCATTTCCATCACTGCGGCCCGATCGGCCGCCTGACGGCATCACGATGAAAAAGGTAGGACTTATAATTCTTGTGATCGCAGGACTTAGCGTGATGGCGATCGCGCAGAAGAAACGGGTTGGCCCCGGCGCAAAGCCGCGCGTCACAGCAGTCGCTAAAGCTCCGGAGATCGGCCAAACCGCCATTGTGATCGACGAAACGCTCTCAGTGCTTCGCAAGAATCCCAGCCTCTTTTCCGAGGCCGTCCACCGCATGAGTCGCGGGCGAAAGGTCCAGATCCTCGGCGTCACCGAGGCTGACGGAGTCAAATTCTACAAGGTCACCGTCCCGCCAAAGAACTTTGGCTGGGTGCAGGCCGATGCCGTCTTTGGCAAGTTTCACCCATCGGACGAAGATCGCCTGTCAAAGCTCGTCCAGGCCTCGACCGGCTTTGATCAGATCGAGATCGCCCAACATTTTTTTGCTCTCTTTCCGAGTTCCAAACTGCGGCCCGCGCTCCTACTCCTCTACGGCGATCTGCTCGAAGAGACGGCCGGAAGACTGTCAAAGGAAGCCGCAGGCCGCCTCAACCGCCGCGAGATGGCCGCCTCCGCCGCACCGATGCACAGCTACTATTTGAACTTCAATATGCTCGACCGCTATCGTCGCTTGGGCGTGATCTTCCTCTTTAATCCCACGACGCGGCAATACCACTACGACGGCGCGAGTTGGAAAGAGATCGTCGCCCGATTCGCAACGTCGTCCCAGGTTGCCGAAGCAACCAAGCGTCTCGAAACACTGAAATTAAGAATGGACAAGAAATGACTGGAGCGACCGGTTGCGGCGTTCCCGCAACACTGGCACGTTTTTTGTGCCAGAACCATCCTTGCTTGTCATGAGTGTCGCTTCGACGCGAATATTCGGGCTACGCCCTCAGACAAGCAGGGATGCTTGTCGCTCCAGTCATGACAGTTCGACCGCTATCGCAGCGGCGATGCGTGCGTTGTTCTCAAGCAGAGCAACATTCGCCGCCAGCGTGCGGCCTGCCGTCGAGCGAGACATCTCGGCGAGAAGAAACGGCGTGATGGCCTTGCCTGAAATGCTCTCGGCCTCGGCCCGACGTAATGCGTCGCTGACTATCGACTCGAGCTCATCCCTAGCAAGCGCAAACTCGCTCGGCACCGGCACGGTCACAAGCACGGCATTCTGCATTTCTAAGTCGTCACGGGCCCTGATGATGGTGGCCGTTTGGCCCGCAGTATCGACACGCTGGTCGATCGCGAGTTGGCTCTCGCGGCTGTAGAACGCCGGCATACTGTCGCATTGCCAGCCGAGAACGGTAATTCCATGCGTCTCAAGCCATTCGCGCGTGGCGGGCAGGTCAAGTATCGCTTTCGCACCTGAGCACACGACAGTGATCGGCGTCTGTGCCAGCTCGGGCAGATCGGCCGAAACGTCAGCCGAGTAGCCCCGATGCACGCCGCCGATGCCGCCGGTCGCAAACACGCGAATGCCCGCACGATGAGCAATAAACGCAGTCGTCGCAACCGTCGTCGCACACGTCAACCGCTCACCGACCGCGACCGCCAGATCGCGGCGCGAGATCTTTCTCACTGACTTATCGTTGGCCAGCCGCTCGATCTGCTCACTCGAAAGCCCGACACAAAACTCGCCGTCAAACACCGCGATCGTCGCCGGGACGGCGCCGCCCGCTCGGACCGCGGCCTCGCATTTTTGCGCTGTCTCAATGTTATCTGGATAAGGGAGGCCGTGGGCAATCACAGTCGATTCGAGAGCGACGACAGCCTCGTGCCCATCAAAAGCCTCGGATACCTCTTCTGAAAATCTTATCTTCATATTGCCGTTCGCTTCAGCGAACGGTTTGGGCACAAAGAACATCGGGCTTTAGCCCAACGCCGGGTTGGGCTGAAGCCCGGCTAGGAGGCGAGAAGCCTTCCGTTGCCTGAAGGCAACGGCAATGCCAGCAGCCTAAAAGAACGAATTGCTGACCGCTGATCGCGAAACGCTACTTAACAAACTTCCCGATCCGATTCAGCCGCGGATGCGTGACGCAGCCAAAGAGGTCTCCGTTTGACGCGCCTCGGTCGCACGACCAATAGACGAACATCGCGCGGCCTATTATCAGCTCGCGCGGCACAAAGCCCCAGTAGCGGCTGTCCTCACTGTTGTCGCGGCTGTCGCCCATGACAAAAAAGCTGTTCGCGGGCACGACCGACGGCTTGCCTTCGACACCAAACTGATAGCCGCGACACGGATTATCACCGCGGCCGCGCGTCACCTTCATCCCGTCACGCACGGCGTTCATCGACTCGCTTGAGTAAAAGACCGTGTAGTTCTCGCCTTCACGCCTTTGCTCAAACTCGGCTGTTTTGAGTGCCGACAGATTATCTGACGCGTCGCCCATCATCCGGTGCTCGGGCAGGACTTGGCCATTGATGTAAACCTGATTGTCCTTGAATTCGACCGTCTCGCCCGGCAATCCGATCACGCGTTTGACGTAGTTGATCTGATACGGAATGAGGTTTCGGGACTCATCGTTTTCGCGGCAGACCTTATTGCCCGGATACTTGAAAACAATGATGTCGCCCCGCTCGATCTCACGCTGCGGCAGGAATGGCAGCTCGTAGCCGCCCGGCGTAAAGATGAACTTGTTGACCAGCAGATAATCGCCTACGAGGATCGTATTCTGCATCGATCCCGTCGGCACCGTCACGGCTTGGAGAATAAACGTCATCCCAAAGATCGCCATGATCAGCGTGATCACAAACGATTCGAAATACTCTCGAATCGTCGATTTCGGCGGCCCTTTTGGCGTCACAGGCGTTACTGATGGTGCTTCCTGGCTTGGTTCGGTCATGAATTTAAGATACGTCCGGCTTATTTCTCGAGTTTCTGCTTCTTTCCCGGCACTAACATTTTTAACGCCTCGGACGCGGCCATCATCTCGGCCGATTTTATCGAACTGCCCTCGCCGTCGGCCGCTCCGCCGCTCCATTCGACGCGGACGTTGAAAATGCGCAAATGCGGCGGCCCGTCGGTGCTCACAAGATTGTATCGCGGTGCTGCGTCGCCATTAGACTGGATCAGTTCCTGCAGCGTCGTCTTCTGATCGAGCGAAGCCTTTGGCGTGGCGGCCTTTAACTCCTTTGCAAAGAGAGTTGAGATAAAATGCCTCGCCGGAATATAACCTCCGTCAAGGAAGACCGCTGCAATCACTGCCTCGAGCGTGTTTGCCAAGAGAGCCTGCTTCTTTCGCCCGCCGGTCTTCTCTTCGCCCCGGCCAAATCGGACAAAATCGCCGAGCTTCAGCCGTTCTGCAACAACCGCCAGCGTCACCGTGCTGACGAGGTGATGCTTCATCAGCGTCAGGTCCCCCTCGGTGGCGTTCACACGCGATGTGTAAAGCTGTTCGGCGATGGCCAGCCCAAGTACCGAGTCGCCGAGAAATTCCATCGACTCGTTCTCACGAGCACGAACCTCGTCCTCGCTCGCACCTGGCAGATTTTCAAAGGCCCACGACCTGTGCGTCAGTGCGCGCTCTAACAGACCGATATCCTTAAAACTATATCCGAGTTTGCTCTCAAGCCTGGCCAGCCGCGCCTGCATCGAGTGCTAATTCTAAATATTTGTAAGACAAAAAGAAAGCCGGACGCCTGTGTAAGCTCGTCCGGCTGATCCATAGATCACGAAATATTGCGGATCTAGGCGACTTTTCGCCTAACAGGTTTCTTAGCCTTCGCCTGCGGTTTGACGCCGCTCGTCGCTTTAGATGCTGGCTTTGTGGCCGGCGCAGTCACAGGTTTTGTCGGCACAGGAACACTCGTCGTAACCGTTGTCGTGGTGGTGGTGGTTGTCGTCGTTGTCGCCGCCGGCGATGTCGTCGTCGGATCAGGATCGCTGACCGGCGTGATCGGCGTCTGCGGATTTACAAAAGGCCTGGCCACTGCGGTCGCAACCCAGACATCTACCCCCTCTTTTTTTCCAAACCGGACATTATATGCCTTCTCGACGTTCGTCTTCAGCCGAGCTTTGATCGCAAGATCCTTGGCGAGGTTCTGTGCGCGGGCAAACGCGTCGATCGCACGCTCTGCGGTCCCGTTCGACATTGCGACCTTTGCCTTGATCTCTTCAACGAGGCGCTTTATTTCGTCTTCGGTTATGCCCGGTTTGTCCTGCTGGGGCCTCAGAACATTGATTTGCTCAATGAGCTTGTCCAGTTCAGCGAAGTAATAGCTGCCGATCAGATCATACGAGACCGAATTCCTGGAGGCCTCTGACGCAGTCAATTGGGTCGATTTATACAGGTATGGCAGGGCGGCAACTGTGTTCTTCTGCCCTACGGCCATCATGTAGCCGATATATAGATTGAGCCAGCCCAGCGCATCGTCCTTGTTCTTGTTAGAGTACTCGAAGTTGTATATGACCTTGCCCGACTCTTTCAGGCTGAGTCCGTAGCGAGTGACATTGCCCAGCACAAACGATTTGCCTGTTTCGAGGTCCGAGATCGACTGTTTCGCAAATCTCAAGCCATCATCCATATACTTAAAGTTGCTCTTAAAGGCTTCCTCACCCGCGATCGACGCAAGCACGATCTCGACCGTTCGGAATTCATCAGGATACTTCGCAAGGATCTCCTTGCCCGACGCGAACGACTCATCCCAGTTTTTCATCCTGAGCGAATCGTCAAACCGTTTAATTAGTTCGTCCTTGGCCTTTTTTACTCGAGCATCACGCAGGGCCGTCTCCATGCCCGGAAGGTACTGCTTGAGATAGTCCACGAGATCTTGCGTCGATGAGCAGGCCTGATATTTATCGAGAAATGCTTTTGCATTATCGATCGTCCTGCCTTTTTCATCGAGGCTTGCCTTGCCATATGTGCCAAAATCCGCGCGCACTTTGTCGCCCGCGGCATTGCGGGCGGTCGCCGTCGCTTCGTCATCGGCACAGTTGTCCTGAGCAGCACCGGCCGCAGCTCCCAGTGCAAACAAAACGGCCACTAACAGGCCCATATTCGCGTATCTAAAGATCGTTTTCATCTACTTCGTTCCTCGGGTGGATCCCCAAAAAATTCTAACGGTTGGCGGCGAGAACTGCTTCTCCGTTTCCGCGCAAAATCAGATGTTAGCCCTGCAAAAAAAGTTGCAACGAGTTCGACAGAACAAACTCCGATAATCAATAAAATTTCCAATCAAAAGAAAACTTTTGAAAAGCTAATATAATCCCGTAAGGCGCCTATCGTGTCAAGCCGCAACCTGCATTCTAATCGTAGTCCCCGAAGGGGACAACTGAAGTAGCGTCGGGAGAATCCCGACGATCGATCGCAAGTAATTTAGCGTGGTCCCTGAAAGGGACAGCTTATGCACAGCTTGTAGGGGGCGACATTTTATGCGTCCCTTTCAGGGACGAAGGCATCGCTTGCTATTAACGTCGGGTTTCACCCGACGCTATTCCAGATGTCCCCTAACGGGGACAGATTGGCCGCCCCGCCATTATGGTTTCTGCGGATTCGTCTGCGGCTTTTCTTTGTCGTATGTGATCACGACGGGTGGGAACACGGGCTTGGAATCGGCCGTCTTTGTTACGAGCTTCTTCGGTGTCGCATCGCGCACTACGCTCGGGACGACGATGACCTTGCCGGCCGGTGCGCCGGTCACCTCCATTTCGCCATCAGACTCGTCCTCTTCCTCATCGGTAAGCTTCGCGGTGATCGGATCGAGGCCGCCCTTCGGCTGAATATTGAATTCCGTTAAAGCGAGGTTGCGGTTTGTCCGAACGATCCTGCTACCGAGTGCTCGATAGATCTGCGCCGCAACGGCGGCAGCCTTGCGTCCCCTTTCGCTGCGGCCTCGGGTAATGACGACGACGGCGTATTTTGGCTGCTCGATAGGTGCGACTGAAGCAAAGAGGCCGACCCACGTGCCCTTGCTGATGCACGAACCTGTCTTGCCCGCGACGCCGAGCGTCTGGTCCATATTGCGGCGTGCCGTGCCGTATGCGGCCGCCCCCATCATTCCGGGAATGACGCGCCGAACACTCTTGGACGGCACGTTTACCGTGCCCCGATAGAACGGCTGGAATTTCGCTTTTTCGACAGTGTTTCGCGGAACTCGCGGCAGCACTCGATGGCCGCCATTCGAGATCGCAGACACCATAACCGCGAGCTGGACGCCCGTCACCTCAAAATCGTCGCCGTGCGAATAGATCCGCG
>JAGOWF010000045.1 GCA_018060305.1 Pyrinomonadaceae bacterium | reverse complement strand
GCGTGATCCCACACTCGATACCGAGTTTTGAAGCGCTCAAGCTGCCGATGCAGCTTGCGGATATCGCCGACATTCGCAACGGCGTCGTGCTGCTTACCGGGCCGACCGGCTCGGGTAAAAGCTCGACGCTGGCCGCCATCATCGACAAGATCAACGAAACAAAGGCGTATCACATCGTGACGATCGAGGACCCGATAGAGTTCCTGCACTCGCACAAGAAATCAACGATAAACCAACGCGAGGTCGGCGCCGACACAAAGGATTTTGCATCTGCCCTGCGTGCCGCGCTCCGACAGGCGCCAAAGGTCATCTTGGTCGGCGAGATGCGCGACCTAGAGACGGCGGAGATCGCACTCGAGGCGGCCGAGACGGGCCACCTTGTGCTCTCGACCCTGCACACGATCGACGCGTCAAAGACGATCGACCGCATCATCGGCCTTTATCCAAAGAATGAGGAGCGGATCATCCGCACGCGTCTTGCACAGACATTTCGCTATATCGTGTCGCAGCGTCTCATCCCAACGGCTGATGGGCGAGGACGCATCGCAGCGGTCGAGATCCTGAGATCAAACCCGCGAACGCGCGAGTATATCGAGAAGGGCGAGCAGGAAGGCAAGACTCTGCTTGACGCCATCCGTGACGGCGAGATCGACGGGATGCAGGATTTTGATGCCGTCATTCGCGATTATATTGAAAAAGGCCTGATAACGATGGACGATGGGTTGTCGTTCGCAACGAACCAGAACAACCTGCTGCTCCAGCTCAAGGGACTGGCATCGACCGAGGATTACATAAAATCCGGCTCGGCGAAGCCGCTGCCCGTGTCCGCCGTTCCGCCTCCGCCTCCGCCTGACCCGGATTCGGTACTGGGCATGATGGAGTAACGGGAGGAAACTATGATAATACGCTGCGACAACTGCTCTGTTTCACTGCAACTGGACGAGTCCAAGATACCGACTGGGAACTTTTCCGTCCGCTGCCCGCGATGCCAAAATCTGCTTCGTGTGCAAAAGGACGCCTCCGGCAAGGCTCCATCGACGGTCGATCAACTGGCCGCAAACAAGCCCGCCGAGGTCTCGAGCGACAGCCCCGCGGATTTTGCTCAGAAAGAGTCTGAACAGCAGGTGAACGCCGCGTTGCGTTCGCTGCTCTCAGCCCTGCAAACCGACAAATCAACCGCGCCTGACGACGAAAGTGACGAAAAGCCGCGACGCATTCTGCTGTGCCTCGGTGAAAGGGCTGACGAGACCGCACGGCTGTTGGCAAAGTCCGGCTACAAGGTCTATGTCGCGCAGACGCCGGCACAGGCGAATGAGCGGCTGCGAGAGGGCAAGACGGAGATATTGATGTTCTCGCCCGATTTTGCGGCCGATCAGGGCGGCGCGGCGGTTATTCAGCAAAAGGCAAATGCAATGTATTCATCCGAGCGGCGACGCCTCTTCCTGATCTCGCTCGAGGACGAGGGCACGACGATGAACGCCCACGATGCATTCCTCCGTAACCTCAATCTGATCGTTAATTCGAATGATCTCGCGCAGTTGCCGCTGATCTTGAATCGAGCACTGGGCGATTACAACGATCTCTATAATCACTTTAATAAGGCGTCAAATCTCGCACCGGTCTAGGCGACGGCGAGTTCGCAGGCGAGCATCTCTATCTGCATACGTGCGCCCTTTGGGCCGCTGCCGCCGATAGATGTTTTGATGGCGAGATCCGTCTCGGCGAGTCTCTGGATAGCGTGGCGGATACGGCCCGTATCGGCGCGCCGAGCGGCTGCGAAAAACGCTTCCTGATCGCTGTAGCGCATCCTGACTGCGGTCGCGACCTCGCGCCGGTCAGCGCCACGCTGCATCATATCTTTTACCGTGAGCAGCGTGCGGTATTTGAACGCCATCGCTCCGATCAGAGCGACAGGCTCAGCGCCGTCGTCGAGCGTCTTTTTGAGGAGAGCCAGTCCTCGATTCGGCCGCCCGGCAATGATCTCGTTGACGAATTCGAAGTTATCGATCGCACTCGAATCGGGCACCAGCGCGTCGATCAAGTCTTTGGTTATTTGGCCGGAGGGCATGGCCGCAGCGGTTAGCTTCGCGATCTCATTGGCGAGACGCGCGACGTTATCCCCGACACGCGACAACAGAAACTGCATCGATGCCGGATCGATCGATGCTCCGGCTTCGGCGAGGTGCTTACGAGCCCATTCCGCCAACGCTGGCCCCGCAAGCGGAGCAAATTCGACCGCCGCCGTTAGTTTGTCGAGCAGCTTGCCCATCTTGCGGACCTTGTTAAATTCGTCTGCGATGAAGATAACGATCGTCGTCGGTTCGGGAGAATTGAGATAGTCGGCCAGCACCGACTCGTCGTGTTCGGTGACGGTATCGCGAAATCCGGTCTGCGAGATCCTAACGTCCGTGATGCGAATGACCCGGCGAGCCGACATCATCGGCAATTGGCGAGCCGATGTAAGTGCCGCTTTGAGGTTGCCCTCGGTATTCAGGCTGAATGTTGTGTCGTTAAAATCCCGAAAGTCACCCTCGCCAAACGCGCGGTCAACGATGGTCTTGGCGGCAAGCCCGCGAAGATATGCCTCACGACCATACAACAGATAGACACGCGAAAGGTCGCCACGGCGGAGCTGTTCTCGGAGTTGTTCTACACTAGGCATAAAATGGCCGCAAAAAGGCACAGAAAGCACAAAGGCAACAAGCTCGCGAACACAATTTCTTGATCCTCCGAAAATACTTCAAATCTCTTTTTTGTGTCCTTTGCGCCTCTTTGCGGCTAATTCAACCAGCCGCAAAAAAGCACAAAATGCACAAGGGACAAGCGAGTTAACGCTACAATTTCTTGATCCGCCAAAAATACTTCAAATCTCTCTTATGTGTCCTTTGTGCATCTTTGCGGCTAATTCAACCAGCCGCAAAAAAGCACAAAATGCACAAGGGACAAGCGAGTTAACGCTACAATTTCTTGATCCTCCAAAAATACTTCAAATCTCTTTTTTGTGTCTTTTGTGCCTCTTTGCGGCTAATTCAAATGCCCGCAAAAAGGCAAAAAATGCACAAGGGACAAGCGAGTTAACGCTACAATTTCTTGATCCTCCAAAAATACTTCAAAATTCCTTTTGTGTCTTTTGTGCATCTTTGCGGCTAATTATCAGTCACGTGCCAATATGTACTTTTTTATCTGAAGTCGTCCCGAGCCAAAATTGACAAGCAATCCATGCTCGATGCCGGACGACCGAAGATAGCCGAGAAGCTGGGCAACATGTTGATCGTTCAAGCCGACGCACGCTTTGATCTCTATCACTATCAGGTTTTCGATGAACAGGTCAGCAAAATAATCTCCGATGCATGTGCCGTCCTCGTCAAAAACCGGCAACGGCACTTGCTGTTCGACTGCGAGCCCGAGTTTTCGCAGACGATGGGCCAATGCGTTCTCGTAAACTTTTTCAAGATGTCCGTGCCGCAGGAATTTATGGATCGCAAAGCTCGTTTCACGGATCAGATCGCAAAGCGCAAAGATGCGATCCTTCTCTTGATCTTCTGAAAGCAAAGCCTTCCATTCCATAGGCGATCGATCTGTGCTTTTTGTGCCTCTTTGCGGCGATTCCTATTTCTTTTCTTCCTTTACGCCGATGCCGTTGACGAAGGCTGAGACGGCGGATTCGGCAAATGCGCGGGCCATGCGCTCGACGGCCGGGTCCTCTTCGTTATAGAACGAACGCGGATCGGACGTAAACTCAAACGAGTCGCGAAAGACAAAATTCTGATTGTCGTAGAGTATCTTATTTTCGCGGATATCGCGGATGGTAACGGCGGTCACGACCGTTACCTCATAGACGCGGGCGCGGCCTTCGCTGTCGAGCAAAACGCCCGAGAAACTAAAATCGCGGATCGTGCCCTCGAGCACGGCGTCGGCGCCGATCCGCGAGGCTGTCACCTTGAGTCCATTGCCGCGCCGGATTATCTCGCGCATCACGGCCTCGGTAAATCGCGACTCGACACGGTAGCGCAAACCTTGAGTCTCAAATTGGAATGCCGGGACAGCGATGGTCTGAATATGTCGCGGCAGCCCCGATCTCGTCACAGGCTTGTAGCAATCAGTGAACCCCGAAGCCGCCAACAGCAAGCAGGCGATCAAAACAGATCTGAGGCAAAGTCTCATTGCGTTTTCCTAAACAACTTTCGCCCGAGCCAAACGAACAGCAGTCCGAAGAGAAATGCTGCGATGGCCCCCATCAGGACAAAGCTCCAATCGATCGGCGGCGTTTCCTTCGGCGGCGGGATGTCAGCGAAAACGGCGGTCGTCAGGATAGCGAGCAACATTGCGGTCAATATAGATCTAGCTTTCATCGTGGTTACCTCCATTCTCGATAGCGGTGAATACTCCCAATGCCGCCACCGTCTCTCTCACGTCGTGGACACGAACTATTTTGGCGCCTCGCCTTACGGCCGCCATAGCCGCAGCGAGACTGCCGCCCAGCCTTTGACTTGGCCGGCTGTCGCCCAAGATCTTGCCGATGAACGACTTTCGCGAGGCGCCGACCAACATCGGATAGGCTGCAAATTCGTCAACCAGTCTATCAAGATTTGCGAGCAATTCTAAACTTTGCTCGAATGTCTTGCCAAATCCGATACCAGGATCGAGCACGATCTGTTCTTCACTGACGCCCTGCTGTTTTGCGGCCGAGATCGACTCGGTCAGATCACTTTTGGCCTCGACAAAGATGTTCCCCACCGGAGGCTCGGAGTGCATCGTCTCAAACGACCCGCGGGAATGCATTAAAATGAGCCCGGCACTGGCCCGGGCAGCGACGTCGGCCAGGCCAACTTCCCAGCGAAGCCCGGAAATATCGTTGACGATCTCGGCGCCATTGTCGATAGCAGCCTGGGCGACGAGCGGTTTGGTCGTGTCGATCGAAACAGGCGTCTCAAACCGTTTTGTGATCGCACTAACAACCGGCAATGTTCGTTTAAGCTCAGTGTCCGCATCAACGCGGCCGCTGCCCGGCCTCGTCGATTCGCCGCCGATGTCGATGATATCGACCCCGTCCTCGATCATTTGTTCGGCCCGCCGCAGTGCGTCGTCGAGCGCGACAAATTCGCCGCCGTCCGAAAAGCTGTCGGGCGTGACATTGAGAATGCCCATCACGAGCGGGCGTGACAGGTCGAGGGTTCGGCGGGCGGTTTTCCACGGCATAAAGTAATTGGCCCTATAGGTCATATACGACCTATAGGGCTAATAAGCAACTGTGCTTGATACCTAAGCCGTCGCCGGATTGCTGCCCGGGATCGGCAATATCGGATTGTTGAACGATCCCTCGGATTCCTCAGACTGCGGCGATCCTTCGTCGTTGGCATTTGACGGCATCGTGCCCTCAAGCGGCAAGCCTGCGATAACGCGGCGGATCTGGACGGCGTCGAGCGTCTCATACTCGAGCAATGCTTCAGCGAGCCGGATCAAGGCATCCTTATTGTCCTTGATGATCTTTTCCGCACGTTTGTACTGTTCCGAGACTATCCTTTGGACCTCTTGATCGATCTTGATCGCTGTGTCCTCAGAGTAATCGCGATGCTGCGATATCTCACGGCCAAGGAAGATCTGCTCTTCCTTTTTGCCAAAGGTCAGCGGGCCCAAGCTACTCATGCCGTATTCGCAAACCATCGAACGAGCGATCTCGGTCGCTTTTTCGATATCGTTCGCGGCCCCGGTCGTAATACTGCCGATAAAAACATCCTCGGCAATGCGGCCGCCCATCGACATTGCGATATTGCCGAGCAAAAATTCCTTGGTCGCCGACAAGCGATCCTTCTCAGGCAGGTACATCGTTACGCCGAGGGCCATGCCGCGAGGGATGATCGTGACCTTGTGAACAGGATCGACGCTGGGCACTTTGATCCCGACGAGCGTATGGCCGGCCTCGTGATAGGCGGTGATCCGCTTCTCTTCGTCCGAGATGACCATCGACTTGCGCTCGGCGCCCATCATCACCTTGTCTTTGGCGATCTCGAAATCGGCCATCGTGACCACTTTCTTGTTGTAGCGAGCCGCATTGAGCGCGGCCTCGTTGACGATATTCGCGAGATCCGCGCCGGTAAAGCCGGGCGTTCCGCGAGCGATCACGCTGACATCGACACCCTCGTCAAGCGGGATCTTGCGGGTATGAACTTTGAGAATGCCCTCACGGCCGCGAACGTCAGGACGGCCGACGACGATGCGTCGGTCAAAGCGTCCGGGACGCAGCAGTGCGGGATCGAGGACGTCCGGACGGTTGGTCGAGGCCATCAGGATGACGCCGTCGTTCGATTCAAAGCCATCCATCTCGACGAGAAGCTGATTGAGCGTCTGTTCGCGCTCGTCATGGCCGCCGCCGAGGCCGGCGCCGCGATGGCGTCCGACCGCGTCGATCTCGTCAACAAAGATGATGCACGGAGCATTCTTTTTGCCCTGTTCAAAAAGATCGCGGACGCGCGAGGCGCCGACGCCGACGAACATCTCGACAAAATCGGAACCCGAAATGGAGAAGAACGGAACATTGGCCTCACCCGCAACGGCCTTTGCAAGCAAGGTCTTACCGGTTCCCGGCGGGCCGACCATGAGGACGCCCTTCGGGATCTTGCCGCCGAGTTTTTGAAATTTCTGCGGGTCCTTAAGGAATTCGATTATTTCCTGAAGCTCTTCTTTGGCCTCATCGACGCCCGCGACGTCCTTAAAGGTAACGCGTTTCTGCTGGTTGTTCAGGAGTTTTGCTTTGGATTTGCCAAAGCTCAACGCCTTGTTGCCGCCGGCCTGCATTTGCCGAAGTGTAAATGCCAAAAAGCCCATCAGCAGGATGAACGGCAGCGCATTGACGAGTACCAGCCAGCCGAGGCCGCTCGAGGGCGGCTCGAGCTTGATGGCCGTATCGGTATCTTTTGCCGCGGCGTAGATCTGATCGCGGGTCGAGTCGCTCGCGTCGAGACGGACCGAGAATTTTACATCGCTCCGGTTGGTCAGTTCGAGCGAGTCCTGTTTGATGACGGCCTCTTTGATGTCCTTGTTCTTTATCTGCGTCAGCGCGGCGTCAAAGGACAGTTCCTTTGGCGGGGCCGTCTGCTTGGTCTGGAGATACCAGACAAAGACGAGCGCGCTCGAGATTATCATCAACCAAAGTAGGACTTGTTTCGCTTTAGAACTCAAAATTCAAATGCCTCCGATGCAGCTTTCATTGGATGAAAGCCGCCCTCCGGGCGTTGTTCGGTCAATGGCGACACCCGGCTACGCGCCAATATTCGATTCTACGGGGCGAAAACTCAATTATCAACCCTTATTCTCTTCGTATCGCAGTCGGCCGCCCGATTTGACGACCCGTCCGCCTGGAACCTGTGCAACACGCCCGCTTTTCGCACTCTTGACCAAACGCTCGATCGCCTGGATATGTTTCAACTGCAGCGAACGCGCGTTGCCGCGATGCCGCTTGAGCCAATCGCGGATCGTCGCGTAAAGCGTCGATTGCGGGAGTTCTCTCAAAGCTGCGAGCGCTAATCCATCCGTTTCGACGATCTCGGCCGTTTCGACAGGTGCTGCACCCTGCATCAGGCCGGCGGTGTTAGCAAGGGTTTCAATAATGTTCGGGTTCATGTCCTCGAGCAGCGGCAGGAGTATCTTCCTGATGCGCACGCGTTTGAACGCCGTGTCGTCATTCATCGTGTCGTAGCAATAATCGATACCGAGATCACGGCAAAATCGCTCGGTATTCTCGCGTTTTGCCCATGTCAGCAGCGGACGGACGAGCGAAAGCCCGGAATCCGCGAACTGACGCACAGGCCTGATCCCGCACAGGCCCGCCGGCCCGCTGCCGCGGATGAGATTCATCAGGAATGTCTCGGCCTGGTCGTTCATCGTGTGGGCAGTAAGGACGGCAAGCGCTCCGACGCTGTCGGCGGTGCTCGTGAGAAACTCGTATCGAGCGATGCGCGCGTTCTGCTCGAGATTGCCGCCAATGTTGATCTCGGCATTGCCCAGAGCAAATTCGATACGTCGCTCGGTCGTAAGCTGGCGGACATATTTCTCATCCGCATCGCTCTCATCGCCCCGCAGCTTGTGGTTAAAGTGTGCCGCGATAATGCGGTGATCGAGCTTACCCGCCTTTTTGAGTTCATCTATTGCGAGAAGCAGGCTAACCGAATCGGCGCCGCCCGAGACGCCGAGAATGAAGGTCTCGCCCTCGGTCGGCAGTTCGAGCCGACGCCATTCGGTGATCAGGCTGCGCAAGAATGTGTTCACGACGGCTGGTATACGGCCCTCTTTTGGTGGAGCAGCGTGATGCGCGATGTGCAGACGAGCTTGCCGCGATCATTGGTGATGTTGATACCCCAAACGCTCATTGCCTTTCCGGTATAGATCGGCCGCGCCTCGACGGTAATGATGCCCTTGCTTACGGCCCGCAGGTGATTTGCATTTATCTCGATACCGACGGGCGTGACCTTGGTCAGGTCTGCTCCCGCGACAACGCCGATCGACGCGGCCGTCTCCGCGAGAAAAAGTGAGATGCCGCCGTTCATAATGCCGAGGTATTGATGGGCTTTTGTTGTTACTTCCATCGTCAGCACTACTCGGTCAGCCTCCGCAACGTCGATGTTGACGCCGAGAAACCGGAGCATCTCGTTATTGGCAATGTCCTTGAGGAGCTTTGTCTTGTCCATTCAGTTACTCAAATATTCGCGGGCCGCCCGCAGCGCTTCCGCAACTCGCTGCGGCGACGTGCCGCCGGTGGCCGACCTGGCTGCAAGAGCGGCTTCGATCGTTAGCGAATCACGGACATCGTCGTCGATCTCGGCCGCAAATTGTCGAAGTTCGTCAACACCTAATTCATTCAGTTCCTTACCTTCGCCTAGGGCGTAAAGCACCGCCTTGCCGACCGCCTCATGCGCCGTGCGAAACGGCACGCCCTTTCGCACCAGATAATTGGCAAGCTCCGTTGCGTTGAGATAACCGCTTGCGGCGGCAGTAGCCGTCGCCTCCTCATTCACGACAATGTTCTCGACAACTATTGCGGCGGCACGCAAGCTGATCTTAACGGTATTAACCGTATCGAAAAGTGTCTCCTTGTCCTCCTGCATATCCTTGTTGTACGCGAGCGGGAGGCCCTTGAGCATCGTGAGCAATGTAATCGTATTGCCGAATACGCGGCCCGCCTTTCCGCGAAGCAGTTCGAGAGCGTCAGGATTCTTTTTCTGCGGCATCAGGCTCGAACCTGACGACACGGCATCATTCAATGTCACAAAACCAAACTCCGCCGACGCGTAAATAATAAGGTCCTCGGCCATTCGCGAGAGATGCACCATTATCACGGAACACGCCGCTAAAAACTCGACCGCAAAATCACGGTCAGAGACCGCATCCAGGCTATTGGCCGACACACCGTCAAACCCTAACTCTGCCGCGACCGCCTCACGGTCGATCGGAAAGCCTGTGCCGGCAAGCGCACCTGAGCCGAGCGGCATGATATTGACGCGTGTGAACACCTCGCCCAGCCGTCCGCGGTCGCGCTTTAGCATCTCAAAATACGCTAGGCACCAGTGAGCAAACAATATCGGCTGTGCACGCTGCAGGTGCGTGTAGCCGGGCATGACGGCATCGCGATAGCCCTCGGCGATGTCCACAAGGGCCGCCTGCAGATCCCTGATAAGGCCCGCGATAGCCTCGATCTCCTCACGCAGCCAAAGCCGCAAAGCCGTTGCGACTTGATCGTTGCGGCTGCGGCCCGTATGCAATTTCCGGCCCGTCTCACCTATCGCCTCGATCAGTTTTACCTCTATGAATGTGTGAACATCCTCCGCCGCCGAAGCAAAGAAATCTGACGCATTCTCGGCATCGATCAATAGTTGGGTCAAACCGCCGACGATCGCATCGGCCTCTTCGCGCGTGATAACGCCGGCACGGCCAAGGCCATTCGCATGGGCGATGCTTGTGCCAACGTCGGCCGCGAACAGCCGACGATCAAACCTAAACGAATCATTGAACTCGGCAAACGTCTCGTGCGGTGCCTCGCTAAATCGGCCGCCCCACAGCCGCGCATCTTTGGTCATCCTTATCTCCGTGCGGCTATAATTGTAGCCGATTTGGAGAGTATAGCTACTAGCTCACAGCTATCGGCTATCAGCTACTTTTTATCGATGACGAAGATAAATAAGATCGTTCTCGCCTATTCAGGCGGCCTCGACACATCGGCAATGCTGCTGTGGCTGAAGGATACCTATGACTGCGAGGTCATCTGCTACTGCGCCGACGTCGGACAGGGCGAGGAACTCAGCGGGCTCGAAGAAAAGGCGCTTGCGACCGGTGCGTCAAAACTCTACGTCGAGGACCTTCGCGAAGAATTTGTCCGCAACTTTGTATGGACGGCCGTCAAGGCGAATGCGGTTTACGAGGGCGCTTATCTGCTCGGAACATCGCTCGCGCGGCCCGTGATCGCCAAGCGCCAGATCGAGATCGCCCAACGCGAAGGAGCCGACGCAGTCGCCCACGGAGCCACCGGCAAGGGCAACGATCAAGTGCGCTTTGAACTGACCTATTACGCACTCCAGCCCGATATTACGGTCGTCGCTCCGTGGCGGCATTGGGATTTCAAGGGCCGCTCTGACTTGATCACATATTGCGAAAAACATGGTATTTCCGTCACAGCAACCGCCGAAAAACCCTATTCGATGGATCGGAATCTAATGCACGTCAGCTACGAGGGCGGTATTCTCGAAGACCCGTGGGCCGCGCCGCCGGAAGATATTTTTCTGATGACGACGTCGCCCGAGGATGCGCCCGATACCGCTCAGGAGATAATGATCTCATTCGAAAAAGGCGAGCCTGTCGCCATCGACGGCGTCGCCCATGGCCCGGTCGATCTGTTGTCAAGGCTCAACTATCTTGGCGGCGAACACGGCATCGGCCGCGTCGATCTGGTCGAGAACCGATTTGTCGGGATGAAGTCGCGCGGCGTTTACGAGACGCCCGGCGTTTCCATCCTGATGGCCGCCCACCGCGCGCTCGAATCGATAACAATGGATCGCGAAGTGATGCGGCTGCGTGACAGCCTGAGCACGAAGTTCGCCGAATCGGTGTATTACGGATTCTGGTTCGCTCCGGAATTCGAGATCATGCGAAAGCTGATCGACGATACGCAGGAAACCGTCACCGGCGATGTCCGCGTCAGACTTTACAAGGGCAATACGATCGTCACCGGCCGCCGCTCGCCAAACTCGCTCTACCGCGAACGCATAGCCACATTCGAGGACGACGCCGGAGCTTACGATCAGCACGACGCGGAAGGGTTTATCAAGCTGCAGGCTCTCAGACTAAGGCTGCGGAATATGGAATGATATTCCGGTTGAGTTTTCATTTATTTTCATTATAATTCATTATTATGAATGAAACCACTACCCTCTCGACGATCATCGATGCCCGCGTAAAGGATGCCCTGGTGAGCTTTTGCAAACGACGAGGTATCAAATTGCGTTATTTGATCGAGCAAGCTCTAGTCGAGCAACTCGAGGATGAGATCGATCTCGAGGCATATCATGCGAGACGTAATGAGAACACCGTCTCTCTGGAGGAGGTTCTGGCGAGTATCCAAGAACGGTAAATATTGATGGCGACGTATACGGTTGAGTTCGTCAAAAGTGCCCAAAAGGAGTTTGATCGATTGGCCGCCAAATTACAGGTCAAGATCGCCGAAGCCCTGAGTCTGCTCGCCCAGAATCCATTTTCAGAATTATTGAAAGTTAAGAAACTCAAAGGCGCGGACAGCTTGTACCGCATTAGATTGGGAGATTACCGAGTTGTTTATGAGCTGCGCAACGAACAACTGATCGTGTTAGTTATTAAGATCGGTCATAGACGCGAGGTTTACCGGCGCTAAAGCCTTCGCCTTAGTCTAAATAACCCCTAAACTTCTCCTTACTCGCGGAATAGTTTGGAAAGACCTTTGCCAAATCTTTGGCGCCCATGCACTTGTGGGCGGCCTCAGCGAAGACGTCGCGAAAGTCGGTGGTGACATCGAGGTCGCGGCCTTCGTAGAGCTTGTCGTTTTTTAGTCCGCGAAAATCGCCATAGACATTGGCGCCCTTGACCGTATTGCCGATCACGAACATCGAGTTGCCGTGGCCGTGGTCGGTGCCGCGGCTGCCGTTTTCGCGGGCCGTTCGGCCAAATTCGCTCATCGTGATCACCACAACATCGTCCATACGCTTGCCGAGATCGGTGGCGAATGCCGCTATTGCGGATGAGAGATCACGCAGCAGATTTGCAAGTTGGCCGGCTGACGGATTCTGTGCGTTGCTCTGGTTGGTGTGAGTGTCCCAGCCGCCGGATTCTGCAAACGCGACCTCGAGACCGACGCCCGCCTTTATCAATTGAGCGATCTGCATCAGCGAGCGGCCGAGGGCAGACGGCGGATAAACGGCGCCATTCTCGGGTTTGTTTTGCGACGGGTTGGCCTGTTTTAGGTAGTTGACCGCCTCGAATGTTTCCTTGCCCGTCTCGCCGAGCGTGTCCTTGGCATTCTGTTGATAAAGCCCTTCAAAACCGCCTTTGAGATCGCGCGTGTAGAGTCCGGCCTTGATCGAGAAATCGCTAAGATTGGTCATCGCGACCGACGAAGCCCGGCCATAGAGCGAGCGAGGCAGGGATTGCGTCATCGAAACGGCACGGAACGGCGATGCTTCCTTCGTTGCGGTCGTTTGCAGTACGCGATTGAGCCAGCCGTCCTTTGTGCCTTTGTAGCCGGGCGTGCCCGATTCCATATAGTCCTGTGCGTCAAAATGCGAACGCGTATTGTCGGGTGAGCCGGCAGCGTTTATGATCGCCAGTCGCTTGTCCTTCCAGAGGTGCTCGAACGGCTTCATCGACGGATTTAGGCCAAAGTAGCCGTCGAGGTCGATCGCGCCGTTCGGCTTGCCGGGCGCGGGTATCGCGATCGTGCGACGCAGGTTGTAATACTCACCGTCGCCATACGGCACCACCATATTCAGCCCATCGACTGCGCCGCGCTGAAAGATTGTGACCAGCACCTTCTTTTTCCCGTAACCCTTCGCCGCCGTCTGCGCCGCCGCAAACTGATGCAAAAACCTCGGAGCCGCCGCCATCAGGCCAAAACTCGCCAATCCGATGCCGCCTTGTTTAATGAAATATCGTCTGTCCATAAGCCTCGCAGCCATTTGAAAGCGTGCTGTAGATTAGACGCAAGAGAGTCTCCCGTGGCCTATCAATCCTTCTTTCGCCTGATGAGTTACCTCCAGCTTTAGCTGGAGGTGACTGGTTAAAAAATCATCGGGCTTTAGCCCAACACTGTTTCGGC
>JAGOWF010000259.1 GCA_018060305.1 Pyrinomonadaceae bacterium | reverse complement strand
TGCCAAACTTGCCCTCGAGATAGATGCCCGGCTCTATCGAGAATGCTGTTCGCGGGATCAGGCGGCGCGTGTCACGGGTTTCGAGGTTGTCGATATTCGCACCGTTTCCGTGACCGTCCTCGCCTATCGAGTGGCCCGTCCGGTGCAGAAACTGGTCGGCATAGCCCGCTTTTTTTATTACGCCGCGAGCAACATCATCGACCTCGGCCCCACGGATCGAACGGCCGCTGCGAAATGAGTCCTGAACAAACTTGAACGCCGCATCGCGCGCGTCGCGGACTATGTTCCAGATCTTAACGTATTCCTCCGGCACCGTCTCACCGACATATCCGACCCAAGTCAGATCCACAGCCGGGGCCTTGGGCTTCGAGAGTTTTGATGTGGCGTCTATCAAGACGAGATCGCCTTTCTTTATGGGAGAATTTCGGTCCTTTGTCGGGAAATAGTGCGGCGATGCGGCGTTTGCGTTGACGGCAACTATCATCGGCGACGGCTGCAGGCCTTCCTCACCGAGCCGTTTCATCATGAACTGCTGCAGGTCGATCTCGGTCGTCGGGATGTCGGCGTTGATGCGGCGCTTTAGTTCGGCAAAGCCATCGATAATGACCTTTTGGAGTTTGACGCAGGCGTCAGTGTGCATCGTGAGCTGTTCCGGCGTCCAGGCGGCCTCAAATTGCTGCACGAGGTCGGCGCTCGATGCGACAATGACACCAAGCGAACGCACCATCTCGATCGTGCCGGCATCGACGCGAGAGATATATGGAATATCGTTGTTGGGAGAATACTGCATCGCGATACGCTTGCCTTTAACGGATCTGCCGCCGTCGGCGATCGCGTTTCGTATCTGGTCACGCAGCAACTGCCATTCGCGATATATGAGCTTCTTTCCCGGAAGCGAATCAAGTTGTCCCGGTTCGATAGCATGGACGACCTTGACGGGTTCGCCCTGACGCGGAATGTAGTAAAACCAACGACGCGACCCGCCCAGACGCTCCGTCCTAAGTATCCTCGGTGCCAACGGGTCACTGCCGCGAAAATCGTAGAATAGCCAGCCCGCAAGGTCGGTCTTTTGCAAGGCAGCCTGGATCTCTCCGACACGAACCGTCTGGCTCGTCTGCGCCCAGCCGCTGACCGAAAGGACAATACAAGCGAGTATCGAGAATATAAATCGTTCTGCCATTTACTTAAAGAGCTTCCCGAACCAGCTCGTTTCGTCCTCTTTGCCGACAATATGCGTCAGCTCGCCCGCATCAAGCCAAACGCCCGAGCATTTATCACAGACGTCGATCTTGATATTGTCGAAATCTGTTTCAACGAGGGTGCCATCGCATTTTGGACACGATATTTCCAGGCTCTTCGCCTCTTCCGCTTGGAGCTTCGCCTTCATTTTTGCGATCAGCTCCTGTTCCTGTCGGCGAAAATATTCGTTTTCTAACGCATCGCCTCTTGCTTCAAGATCAATTGCCATATTGTTTTAGATGATAACTCCTCGCGAAAAGTCAAGGTTCCGTTTTGTGAATAGAGCGCATTCGCTGCCGCGCTTTCTTAGATCGTCGGATCGTATTGCGGCGTTTCAAATTGCTGCCCGCCCAATCCGAAACACTCTTGAGCGGGTGCCACTCAAAACTCTCAAGCGGCAAAACTTCGCTTGATGCGTCTTTCAGTTTCATAGTACTAAACGCAACGAAGATCACCACCAGATTAAAGAGTGCCCCGGCCAGCATTACTAACCAGCCCGGCGCCAATCCGACCGTTGAGCGTTGGAAGATGATATCCCAAAATATCCTTCGGTCGGCCTCCGTCGTAGTCGGGATCGGCGACGGATGAATAAAGATCTTGAGCGACCATGACAGCGCGAGGAGAATAAAGATCCAAAGATAATTTGCCCTCAGCCGTCTGCCGACAGCTTCCCAGATGCTTATCGTAAAATGCGGAGCCAGTAGGTCGGCCGACAGATGCTCAGCCCATTCTTTGTCGGGCGGCAACACCCGGTGCGAGAGCATCGGCCCAAAATAGCCCGTTTCAAGCACCCTCACGCGATTGGCCCAGACCTCGTAATAGCGATACCGGCGCGCTTCCATAAAGAGGAAGATCGAAACGAGTATCGAGTTGATCGGTATCGCAAAATGCGGATTGTCCGGTGAACTAAACACGAACGAGAGCGTGGCGCCCGCCGTGATAACGGCCCAGTTCGTAGTTGCATCGAGGCGATTTCGCCAGACATTCGACCGCTGCACCTCGCCGCGATAGAAATGCACCATCGCAGTGTTAAATTCCGCGGGCTGTAGTTTTTGCGAGATGGTAACCGCCGTTGTGCGTGGCTTCTGATGGCGTTTCTGGACCTCTTCGGCAAAGGCGCGGAACGACTGAGGCACACTCGTGATGTGAATGTCCGTATCGACGGCTTTGGGTTCGGTTCGAACCTCGTCATTCATATTTTTACTGCGGTGAGCTCTCGAAGGGGGACAGAAAGCGCCTTTACCAGTTTAATGATTTAACATTTTGGGCACCGGGATGCAAGAAAACCGCCGATTGGGCTAAACTCGAAGCAATGTCGGAGACGGACGAAAGCTGGATGTGGCGGGCCATCGGCATGGCCCGCGAGGCGGAGAAGATCGGCGAGGTCCCCGTCGGAGCCGTTATCGTCGATGCCGACAATAAGATCCTTGCTGCTGCCGGCAACCGCACGATCAAGGACATTGATCCAACAGGCCACGCCGAGATACTCGCGCTTCGCATCGCGGCGACGCGGCTCGGTAATTATCGGCTGGCGGGGACGACCGTTTACACGACGATCGAACCGTGCGCGATGTGCGCGGGAGCCTTGGTCAATGCGCGTGTTGCCCGGTTGGTCTTTGGCGCGCCTGACGAGCGCTTTGGTGCGGTTCGCAGCGTCTTTCAAATTTGTGACCACGAGATGCTCAACCACAGGCTCGATGTCACGGGCGGCGTGCTCGAAGAAAATTGCCGCCGCCTTATGCAAGACTTCTTCAAAGGGCGGCGCAAGTAGCTCAGGCATCTCTGGCGTTCTAGGGCTTAGATTGCCGTTCGCTTTAGCGAACGGTCAAGCTTATCCTCTTGAATTTTGGGCTTTAGCCCGATCTGTTTCGAGGTGTTTGGGCTAAAGCCCCGATCGGCTTGCGTCGCTACCCGTTGGCTAAAGCCAACGGCAATAACTCTGCTAGGTAACGCGTCAGCGCTTTGTCCTTTATTCCTAATCATTTATACTTTCGTATCGCGCGGAGAGGTGCGAGAGTGGTTGAATCGGGCAGTCTCGAAAATTGTTGTACCTTTACGGGTACCGTGGGTTCGAATCCCACCCTCTCCGCCAGCTTTTCATTCAATTAGCAATTGCAGTTCGTTATTAGGCACGGTGCGCGCAGCGCACTTTGAGATTCGCTAAACATGCGAAAGGAGGTTGTTCATGCCTTTAACAAAAAGGTTGTCAGCTGAGTTTCTCGGCACGTTGTGGCTGGTGCTCGGTGGTTGCGGAACGGCGGTGCTCGCAGGGTCACAGGCCGGTAATGTCGGCATTGCTCTCGCGTTTGGGCTTACGGTTTTGACCGGTGCATACGCGCTTGGGCATATTTCGGGCGCGCATTTTAATCCTGCGGTTACGCTTGGATTCTGGGCCGGCAAGCGGTTTCCGGCAAGTGAGGTTTTGCCATATGTTATTGCACAGGTGCTTGGCGGGCTCGCGGGTGCCGGTGTTCTATACATTATCGCAAGCGGCAAGGCCGGATTCTCGCTCGGGGCCGGTTTTGCGTCGAATGGCTTTGGCGATCATTCACCGGGCAAGTATGAGGCCTTAGCCGCCTTTGTATCCGAGGTCGTGATGACGTTCTTCTTCGTGATCGTTATCCTCGGTGCGACACACAAGCGAAAAATGTCTCGGTTTGCTCCGCTGGCCATCGGCCTGTGTCTGACGCTGATCCACCTGATCTCGATCCCTGTAACGAATACATCCGTCAACCCGGCGCGCAGCACCGGCCCGGCGGTGTTTGCACAGGGATGGGCACTGACACAGTTATGGATGTTCTGGGTCGCACCGCCGCTCGGGGCCCTGTTGGCCGGATTCCTATACGACTGGCTTGGAAGCAAGGACTCCGCCGCGCCGGCGCCTGCTGC
>JAGOWF010000258.1 GCA_018060305.1 Pyrinomonadaceae bacterium | reverse complement strand
AGGCCGCGTGCCACGTATATTCAAAAATTCGGCCCTCCTGTAAGCCACCCTAGCTCAGTTGGTAGAGCATTCGATTCGTAATCGAAAGGTCGTCGGTTCAAATCCGACGGGTGGCTCCAGCTTTTTTAACCGATCATCTCGCTAACAAAACCGAGAGTAATCACGCAGGCGTTTTGCGTGATAACACCGTCGCGCCGTGCGGACGCGATTTCTAAAATGCAATAGGTATGGCCTTCAAAAAAATGGAGTTTGCTCGCTTTTCAAAAGTGCCTGTCATGGTAGGCGCGAGAACAGAGCAGTAAAGCGCGGTCACGTATGGTTGATGACGAGGATCTTAGCTCACCCGACCGATGAATAAGAGTCTGTATGGGAAACGATGACCAAATTACCTGCCCCAATTTCCGGCCTTTTGCGAAGCGGTAACAACGGTCCTGGTGACAGTGACGCACCGATCCGCGGCGAGCTTTATAGCGTCGAAAGGCTTGAACAGTTTGCGACGGCTCTTGCCAAAGACCATAAAGCGGTCGATCAACCGAGACGATTTAAGCAATTGCGCCCGCGTCTTAAGGACAATGGCGAGGTTCTGCTGGGTGCATACCTTTCATTAACAGATACCATTCGTGAGGAACGGTCAGTCTCGCCGGCAGCGGAATGGCTGGTCGATAATTTTCACATTGTCGAGGAACAACTCCGCGAAATTCATGAAGACCTACCCGCAGGCTACTATCGTGAATTGCCAAAACTAAAAACCGGCGAGTTTGCCGGCTATCCGCGCATTTACGCGATTGCGGTCTCGATCATCGAGCACACCGACAGCCGCCTTGATATCGATGCAATTGAACGATTCCTGCGGTCTTATCAGACTATTACGCCTCTCACGATCGGCGAACTGTGGGCGATCGCCATCACGCTTCGTATCGCGCTTGTTGAAAATCTGCGGCGGTTTGCGTGGCGGATAGTCCAGTCGCGCGAAGCACGCGAAGAGGCCGAAGAACTGTCAGACGAACTGATAGAAATAGCCGGCAAACGGCCCGAGGAGGTGCTGAAATTTATTGTCGCGCGTCTGGAAAATCGGACGGAATTCGAGACTTCCTTTGTTGAACGATTTACCTGCCAATTACGCGATCGCGACCTGGCTATCACGCCGGCATACGAATGGTTGGCAAACAAACTGCAGGAGCTGGGTTCGAGCATCGAGCACTCGGTGGACGCCGAATACCAGTCGCAGGCGGCGGCGCAGGTAACGGTTGGCAACATAATCACGAGCATGCGTCTGCTCTCGACGATCGATTGGCGAATATTCTTCGAGAACGTCAGTTTGATCGAGCCGCTTTTTAGCAAGGATCCCGCAAAGGTCTATTCAAAGATGACGTTTGGCACCCGCAACCGCTACCGCGGGGTCGTAGAACGAATCGCAAAACGCACAAAAACAGATGAATTGAAGGTGGCACGCAAGGTCATCGACTTGTCAGTCGCCGCACGCCGCCGGGACCCTCTCGATCGGCGTCGCGCTCATATTGGCTACTACTTGATCGATAAAGGGCTTACGGAGATCGAGCAAGAGTTCGATTGTCGGCCGCAGATATCGGAAAAGTGCGTTGCATTCGTGTTGAAATATCCGACCGTCACCTACCTCGGCTCTGCCGCATTCCTGACCGCGCTCGTCATCTTACTTCTCGGCTCTACTGCCGCGTATTTTGGGGCGAACTGGTGGACGATTGTCGTTTTTGGTCTGCTTTCACTGATCCCGGCGAGCGATCTGGCCCTCAGTATTTTGAATTGGGACTTCTCAAGAGTGATCCCGCCTCGGCTGCTTCCACAAATTGACACGTCCTTAGCGATTCCTGACGACGCGCATGCGTTTGTTGTGGTTCCTGCCCTGTTGACAAGCAAAACGGTGGTTGACGAGCTACTGGAAAAGCTCGAGGTCTATAGCCTTGCAAATCAGGACGACAATTTGTATTTTGCCCTGCTTACCGACTTTTCGGATGCGTCGGCCGAGGACTTGCCCGAGGACTCGGAACTCATGGAATTTGCCCGTGACCGGATCAAAGAGCTAAATCAAAAATATGAAACGGCGAAGGACGAGAAATTCTACATTTTTCACCGCCGCCGCCAATGGAATGAAAGTGAACAGAAATGGATGGGGTCTGAGCGAAAACGCGGTAAGCTTGAAGAATTTAATAGACTGCTGCGCGGCGATGGGGAAACGAGCTACACGGAAGTTCAGGCTGATAAGAAATTTCTAAAGCAGATCAAATACGTCATCACGCTCGACGCTGATACGCAATTGCCGCGAGACGCCGCACGCAAACTCATCGGCATAGCCGTGCATCCGCTCAACCGTCCGCATTTTGATAAAAAGTTGAAACGGGTCACCCAGGGCTACGCCATTTTGCAGCCGCGAATAAGCATCTCTCTGGCTAGCGCGGGACGCTCCTATTTTGCGCGGATATTTTCGGGAAACACAGGGATTGACCCATATACGACAGCCTCATCGGATATCTATCAGGATCTGTTCGGAGAGGGAAGTTTTGTCGGCAAGGGCCTATATGATGTCGATGCCTTTACCGCCGCGTTAAGCGATCGCGTGCCGGAAAATTCACTTCTCAGCCATGACCTTTTCGAAGGACTATATGCGCGTTGCGGTTTGGTTTCAGATGTCGAACTTCTCGACGATTTTCCCGCCCGATTCGATAGTTTTGCAAAGCGGTCGCATCGCTGGGTGCGCGGCGACTGGCAAATTGCCAGATGGATCTTTCCGTGGATCAAAAACGCCCACGGAAAAAATGTAAGAAATGACCTGTCGATCATTTCGCGTTGGAAGATCCTTGATAACCTGCGACGGAGCTTGGTTGCTCCGGCGATCTTCCTGTGGCTCTTGGCAATATGGACTGTGATCCCGGGTTCGCCGCTGTTGTGGACACTTTTTGTCGTGATCGTGCTTGCGTTTCCGGTCTATGCACATCTTCAGACCAACCTATTGACGCATCCGCGCGGCATTCCGTGGACGAGTCATTTTTGGAGCGTTTTGGGCGATGCTCGAATGAACACGCTGCAGGTCGTGTTCGTGATCGTGGTTCTAGCGCATCAGGCGTATTCAAATGCCGACGCCATTATCCGAACTCTATATCGTAAGCTGATCTCACATAGGGCATTGCTCGAATGGAAGACGGCCGCCCAAACCGAGAGAGATCGCCGACACGGCCAGGCTGCTTTTTTGAGGTCGATGTGGGTCTCAGCGGCTTTGTCCGTCGTGGCCCTGCTTCTCGTTTGTTGGATGCGCCCGTGGGCTTTGTTGGCCGCAGCACCCTTTCTCGTCGCCTGGATCTTTGCTCCGTTGATTGCCTATCGAATTAGCCTTAGGCCACGAAGCAAGCAGATCTCATTAAGTATCGCCGATACTCAGATGGCGCGTGCGATAGCACGACGCACCTGGCGATTTTTTGAAGCATTTGTCGGTGATGATTCGCACTGGCTGCCGCCGGACAATTTTCAGGAGGATCCACAACCAAAGCTCGCACATCGAACGTCACCGACAAATATCGGTTTACTGCTTCTATCTACTATCTCAGCACATGATCTAGGCTACGTCGGGACGCTTGAACTGACGGAGCGACTCGGCTTTACCTTTGCCACGCTCGACAAACTCGATCGAGTCCGCGGACATTACCTAAATTGGTATGACACCGAGACACTTGCCCCCCTCGAGCCACGCTATATCTCAACGGTCGATAGCGGGAATCTGGCCGGACATCTACTTGCCGTAAAACAAGGGGTCACGGGAATTGGAGGCCAGAAGTTGTTCGGGCCGCACGTCATCGATGGATTGATCGATTCGCTTGCTTTGATCCGAAAGGAAGCCAGGCAATTCGACGTCAGTCGCCGACGAATGGACGCCGTGACCGTCAAACAGCTTAACGCTGAGATCGAGACGTGTCAGCAGTTATTGGAGAGTCAGTGGGACGGCACGCCCGCCAACATGGCTCGGCTGCTCGCAACTCTCAGGGCGCATACTGAAACGATCGCCGACATCATCGGAGTGTTGTTCCAGGAACACGGCCACACGCATTTTGACGAATTGCGATTTTGGGCGGCCGATCTGTCGCATCAAGTTCAGGAATTTCACCGAG
>JAGOWF010000257.1 GCA_018060305.1 Pyrinomonadaceae bacterium | reverse complement strand
TTGGGACATTGCGTTCTTCGATCCGCCATACGACTCCGATCCCTCGCTCGTGATACACGAATTTGGGACTAAAAGCGACCTGCTCCGCGACGGCGGTATCCTCGTCGTCGAGCATCATACAAAATCACACATGCACGACGCCGTCGGCCAGATCCGTCGCTGGCGTGTTGTCAAACAGGGCGAATCGAGCCTGAGCTTTTATGAACACTCCTGAATTCGTAATTCGTAATTGCCAATTCGTAATTGATCTATGAAAGTCGCAGTTTGGCTCATCCTGTGCCTCATATGGGGCTCGACCTGGATATTCATCAAGGTCGGCCTCGAAGACCTGCCGCCGATCACATTTGCATCCGCCCGATTCATACTCGCGGTAGCTATCTTGTTTGTTGTTATACGGATCCAAAAGATACCGCTGCCGCGGACGCCTGCTGAGTGGAGGCTGATCGCCCTTACCGGCTTCCTACAGTTCTCGGTCAATTACTCACTGGTCTTCTGGAGCGAGCAATACATCACGTCCGGCCTCGCGGCGGTGCTGCAGGCGATGATAACTGTCTTTGGATTGGTGTTGGCGTGGATCTTTCTGCCGCACGAGCGTATCACGCCGCAAAAGATCATCGCCGTCGCCATCGGCATCATCGGGGTCGCGGTGATATTCATCGACCAGCTTCGAGTCGAAAACTGGATGGCGTTTGCGGGCTGTGCCGCCATCGTTGTCGGGGCATATGCCGCCGCGCAGGCGTCGATACTGATAAAGGCAAAAGGGACCGCAATTCACCCTGCGTCCCTCGTCTTTTGCCAAATGCTCTGCGGCCTGCCGGCGATCGTGATCTACAGTCTCATCCGCGAGGGCAGCCCGACGGCGTTCAACTGGTCAACGCGGGCGTTGGTTTGCGTCGCATATCTCACGATCTTTGGCACGATAGCGGCATTTTGGATGTATTATTGGCTTCTAAGCCGGATCGAATCTACAAATGCGATGATGATATCTCTGGTAACGCCGCTGCTCGCCGTCCTGATCGGCGCCGTCACCATCGGCGAAACGCTGCCGCCACAGACCTTCGCGGGCGGGCTTCTGATCATCGCCAGCATCGGGCTGATCGTATTCAGAAGGCGGAGACCGGCGACGACGCGTAGTGTCATATATTGACCTTTTCTGCTTTGCGCCTTTGCGGCTTTGCGGGAAATTCCTCCCGCCAAGTCGCAAAGCCGCAAAGAAAACTGGCTTGAACCGATGGTTCAATTTAATACACCGGCCGACACGAAAATACTTGACAAGTCGTTGATATTGTGATACGGTGTTTCAGTATCGCAACGGCTTCTATATTTTTTTTCAAAAAGCGGCGGGACAGGCACAAAATGGATGCTAAGTTATTGATATATATGGCACTTATTTGTCCCGCCGGGCAGCGGGACAGTAGCGGGACACTTATCGGGGCGGATTTCTGCTAATTATTGCAGTGGTTGATTTTAGCGGAATTTAGGAGAAGATACCATCGCACCGATCATCAGCTCAGAGAGATCATGCATTTCAAGTTCACAACCGCAGGCGAATCGCACGGAAAGGCTCTCATTGCTATTGTCGAGGGCGTGCCGGCCGGATTGCCGATCGAGATTGCAGCTATCGACCACGAACTCTGGCGACGTCAGCAGGGCTACGGCCGCGGCGGACGGATGAAAATCGAGGACGATAAGGTCGAGATCATCTCCGGCATCCGTCACGGCAAAACGCTCGGCTCGCCCATCGGCCTGATGATCGAGAACAAAGATTTCGTCCACTGGCAGGACGTCATGAGTGTCAGTAGCCCGCACGTAAGTAAGGGCTCAACACGGGAATCCACGGAAGAGAAGCGGATAATCACTCGCCCTCGCCCCGGCCATGCCGACCTCGCCGGTGGACAAAAATACGGTGCCCGCGACCTGCGTAATATTCTCGAACGAGCGTCAGCCCGCGAAACCGCCGCGCGCGTCGCCTGTGGTGCGATCGCCAAGCAGCTTCTCGCCGCCTTTGGTATCGAGATCAAAAGCCACGTTATCCGACTCGGCCCGGTGCAGGCGGTGCCGCTCTGGCGTTCGTGGGACGAGATCGCGGCGATACCCGACGATTCGCCGCTCCGTTGTGCAGACGAAACCGCTCAAAAGGAAATGATCAAGGCGATTGATGACGCAAAAAAGGAAGGTGACACGCTCGGCGGCATTTATGAGGTCGTCGCCCGCGGCGTGCCGGTCGGCCTCGGTGCCCATACCTCTTGGGAGGACAAACTCGACGGCCGCCTCGCCCGAGCCATAATGTCGATCCACGCCACAAAGGCAGTCGAGATCGGCGAAGGCATCGCCAACGCCGGCCGGCCCGGATCGCAGGTGCACGATGAGATATTTGGGCAGTCTGAAGTCTTGAGTCTTGAGTCTGAAGCAGGAACGGACGCCTCCGGCTCAAGACTTAAGACTCCAGACTCCAGACTTGCCGGCGGCTTCCGCCGCTCTACAAACCGTGCGGGCGGGCTCGAGGGTGGCATCACCAACGGCGAAGAGATCCGCGTTCGCGGTCATATGAAGCCGCTCTCGACGCTGCGTAAACCGCTGCGTTCTGTCGATATCGAAACAAAACTGCCGTCCGAAGCCGTATTCGAACGCTCCGACATCACCGCTGTCACGGCCGCCGGCGTAATCGGCGAAGCGATGCTCGCAATAGTCCTCGTCGACGCGATGCGCGCCAAGTTTGGCGGCGACTCGATCGACGAGATGCGACGCAACTACGACACCTTCGTGACTGCACTATCGACCTATTAGAATGCCCACGAAACGCACGAATAGCACGAAAAAAAGATGTCCGGGAATTATCTTCCTTTTTGTGTCTTTCGTGTATTTCGTGGGCTGTTCTTCTACGGCGGAGCGGCCCGCTTCGAATATGTCGGCGGCACGCGAGTCAAAGCGGGAGCTAAAGGAGCTTCGCGCGAGTATGAAGAAGGTCGAGCCGTTCTTTAAGCCGATGGGCAAGCCGGCGAAGGACGACTGGCTCGAATCGCATAATGAGCCGGGACAGACATTTGAGGAATATCTTGACAGCGACCCCGTCAGGCCAAAACACGAACGGCAGAAGCTATACGTTCTGCCGCTTGGCACGTTCACGCCGCAGCAGAAGAAGATAATCGGTATCGCCGCCGGATATCTCGAGGCCTTCTACGATGTGCCGGTCGAGGAGATGCCCGAACGGACGTTCACGGCTCGTGGGCCGAATATTCGGCAGAACAAATTCACAAAGAGACGACAGGTCAAGACAGGCCACATTATCAATGACGTTCTCAAACCGATGCTGCCAGCCGACGCCGCGGCGTTGATCGCGTTCACGGCTGACGACCTGTTTCCGAATGAATCGATGAACTACGTCTTTGGCCAGGCAAGCCTAGAGGACAGAGTCGGCGTTTGGTCGCTCGCAAGGTTGGACGACAACGCCGACTATGACAAGTTTCTGCGGCGGACATTAAAGATCGCGGCTCACGAGACCGGGCATATGTTCTCGATGCGGCATTGCACAAAGTATGAATGCCTGATGAGCGGCACGAATAATCTCAACGAGACCGACCGGCGGCCCATCGATGCCTGCCCCGAATGCATGGCCAAGATATGCTGGCTGTCAGAGGTCACCGCCGGCGAACGGTATAAGAAACTCGCAGAATTCTGCAAAAAGCACGACATGACTCGTGAAGCGGCAGAATTCGACCGCAAGGCAAAGGCCGTAGAATGAACCTATTTACCGATATCCCGCCGATACTGCATCCCGGGCCACGAGATCTTCTCAACGGCCGAGTAGGCCGTCGCGAGCGATTCATCCAGCGTGCCGCCGGTCGCAGTGACCCCAAGCACGCGGCCGCCGGACGTGACAAATTCGCCCTCGGGCGAGTCCGCCGTTCCCGCGTGAAAGACCTGAACGTTTGGTGTGGACGCCGCTTCAGCCAGACCGCTGATGATGTCGCCGGTTCTCGGTGCAGCGGGGTAGTTCTCGGATGCGAGGACGACACAGGCAGAGCTTCCTGGTCGCCATTGGATCTTCGTCTCGTTAAGTGTTCCGGCGAGCATCGATTCGCAGATGTCAAGAAGGTCGGTTTCGAGCCGCACGAGTATGGCCTGTGCTTCCG
>JAGOWF010000256.1 GCA_018060305.1 Pyrinomonadaceae bacterium | reverse complement strand
GGCAATGCCGCTATGGCCCGGCCGATCATCTCGCTTTGCTCATCGTCCACGAGCGTCGCGTCAGCGAGTTTGGCCTTGTCGGGCGGCTGAAACTCAGCATCGCTCGTTTCGTCGCCCTGAAACAGTCCTGTGAGCGACAATACCCGCCGGCGCTTTCTTCGCCTGATCTCGCTGATCGCAAGGTTGGTCGCGATGCGGTAGATATAGGTCGAGAACGCGTAACCCGTATGATAGCGGTCGAGCGCGAAATACACGCGGACAAATGTCTCCTGTGCCAGATCAACAGCCTCTTCGTAATCGTTCAAAAAACGGTAGAGATAGTTGGTGATCTGCCCGCGATAACGCGACATCAGCTCGCCAAAGGCATCTTCGTCGCCCGAGCGAATATTCTCGATCAGGGCATGGTCGGACAGTTTTGCTTCAGGCATTGCTGTGCGTATGCCCTCCAAGCCTGAGTTTTCGCCGCTGTCCGCTTCCCTGCATTCATTCTATTTTCAACAAGACCTCGCTCAAAGACAAAGTCCAGCACCGAACCATTTCACGCCCTCAGGCATTATTTGTTCCATTAAGCGGCCTATTTGAAGACACCTTCGCCCAGGAAATTGTGGCGAAGATACTCGATGGTGTCCTGGAGAGTTTCCTGAGGATCGCGAGGGTCAAAGCCGAGTTCCGCTACGGATTTGGCAGAATCAAAATACCAAAAATGCTCGGCCTGCTCGACCTCGTTCGGAGCGACGGGCGAGGTGCGGCCCCAATTCTTATAAACCGAGCTGATGATCGACGTGCCCGCCATCGCGAGCTTCTTTGGCACTTTCACAGCGGGCGGGGTAACGCCTGACAGCCGTTCGAGCCTGCCAAAGAACTGAGCGAATGTCATATTCGCGGCACCGAGCAGATACTTTTCCTGATGCTTGCCTTTATCTAACGCGCTGATGAATGCAGCAGCCGCATCGCGGGCATCGACGAAATTTAGCCCGCCGCTCGGACAATATGGGATCTTGCGGCCGAGGAAATCGAGCACGGGCTTTGTCGATGACAGCCGCTCGTCATCAGGGCCGAGCAGCAGTGACGGGTTCATGATTACAAGCCGTCGTCCATCGCCGTCAAAGTTCTCGATGGCCGTGCGTTCCTGATAATACTTTGACGCGTAATATGCCCAACGCGAGATGATATTTACTGGCTGCGGATACGTCTCGTCAACGACTTCGTCGGTCTCGCTGACCGCGATAGTGCCGCTCGATGACGCAAGTATTATCGTCCCGACGCCCGCCTCCTTCGCCGCTTCGCACAAGAGGCGCGTGCCTTCGAGATGCACTCGGTTCATCTCTGCGGCATCATCGTTGTCACGCGATACTTTGCCCGCGAGATGAAAGATCGCTGAGGCATTCTTTACAGCCTTCGCCACATCATCGCGGTTCGTAACAGACCCTTCGCTCGCCTCAACGCCCGCATCCGTCATCCACGCCGGCACCCGCGACGCCATCACCCGCAGATCCTTAGCACCCGCATCCAGCATCTGCCGCACAATGTGCGCCCCCAGAAAACCGGTGCCGCCGGTTATCAGGATCTTCTTTTCGATCTTTTCTAACGATTTTCGTGCCATCGGCTACTCGTAGTGCGTCCACATGCGAAGCACATTCACGATCTTCTCTTTCTTAATAACCTCGTAAACAATTCGGTGATGAATGTTGATGCGTCGCGAAAACCTTCCTCTTAGTTCACCCGACAACTTTTCATAGGGCGGTGGATTTTGAAACGGATTCACCGCCATTATCTCGAGCAAAATAGCCGCTTTCGTCCCTAATCGGGCACGGTGAAGACGTTCGGCGTCCTTTCTAGCTTCTTTCGAATATCTCAGCGTCCAGGCCAATCGCTATTCCTCACCTTTCAAAATCGCGAGTATCTCGTCGTGCCCCACCCACTCATCATCGGGCGTTTTTGAAGCTCCATTGACCGATTCGACGAAACCCGGGATTGATGACAAAGACAATGATTCCTGTATCGAACGCCAGTCGTCTTCGCTTACCAAAACAGCATTGCTGCGCTTAGTTGTTATCATTACTTCCTCATGCTCCTCTGCGACCTGATCGATGAGGCTAAAAAAGCGTGCTCTTGCTGCGGTTGCTGTGATAACTTTCATATCTCAATACCTGTGCAGGATTATGCACATATCATCTCAAACTGTCAAATTTTTAGTCATCTATCACCGGTTCCTGTTTGCGTGATCGCCGCCGTTCGGCTTTCCATTGTTTTCGCAGGCTATCGACGTCAAACGGCCGCCGCGTCCCATCGCGCATGTTCTCGATCTCGTGTTGGACGCGTGCGGCGATGAGGCGGTATGACTCAGTATTCGGCACGCCTTCGGTCATCTTCTTTAACTCGTCATATTCGAGAAATCGTCCGACCTTTGCGCCGATCTTGGCACCGATGCTGCTCGTCGGCGGAATTATCATGCCCTTTGGAAATGCGTTAAACGTGCCCCAAATGTAGATCGGCAGGATCCCGATCTTTTGGTTAAGGGCCAGATACCCGATGATCGGTTTGAACTCTGCGATCTGCCCGCTCTCTTGCCGTCCGCCCTCGGGGAAGATCAGAGCGTTGTAACCGTCGTTCAAAATTTGCAGCACGTGCCGCAGCGACTGGCGCAGGCTGCCGGTGCGTTCGATCGGCACGAGCGTGGTGAAATTGTTCATATACGCCCGCTTGTATTTGGTGTCAAACCAGTAATCGGCGGCCGCGACCGCAACCGTCTGTTCGGCTACCTCCTTGCCAAGCGCGCGTTTGACGAGGCCCGTGTCGAGGTGCGATGTATGATTCGGAGCGACGATAAAATTGACGTGCTGCGGCACATTCGCTTCGCCCTCGATCGACGTGTCGAGCACAGTCGAATACAGCGTGTCCTGGGCCAGATCGACTACAGCGTTTCCGACGCGACGGACGACGCTCGGAATATAAAGGTCGTCGTCGTCCTTTTTTTCCTCGACGCGCGGCTCATCGGCGAGTTTCTTTGACCTGTCAACTCGCTGCACCGCTGCGAGCAGTTCACGAACCGACTGAACTTCATTAAGCGTGTCCGGCGACAAAACACGGCCGCCCGCGTCCTCGACCGCCGCCTGCAGTTCAACGAACATCAGCGAATCAAATCCGAGGTCAGCGAGCCTGTCCTCCATCGCCACATCACCGAGCGGACGGCTCGACACGGTCGCCACCACCTTGCGTATCCATAGCGCGTTGTCGTCGGTTTTTGATTCGACGATCTTATCGGTCTTGGTTTTGGCACGTTCTTCGAGGCCCTGCAGCATCTCAACTACCTCGGGCCGCTTGACCTTTCTCGTTGCCGTGCGCGGCAATTCGAACGGCGTCAGGTGCAGCACTTTTACACGTTTGAAGAATGGTATTCCGGCCGAAACCTCCCTGAAATGCTCCTCGACCTTCTTATTCGCCTCGCTGCGGGTCAGGGCGATGTCGCGCTCGTAATCGGGCACGACGAGGGCCGCGATTTTTTCACCGCCATCCGCGTCGGGCAATCCGACGACGCTTAGCTCGTTGATAATAGGCGTTTTGCCGTAGATGTCTTCGATCTCGTCCGGATAGATATTCTTGCCGTTCGAGTCGATGATGACGTCTTTTGACCGGCCGACGATAAACAAGTTCCCGTCATCATCGATGCGCCCAAGGTCGCCCGTGCGCAGCCAACGGTCCTGCAACACGGCTTCGGTCGCCTCCTCGTTGTTGTAGTAGCCCGCCATCACATTCTGGCCGCGCGCGAGCACCTCACCGACGCCTTTCTCATCCGGCGAGTCGATCTTGACCTCGACGCCCGGCAGCGGCTTGCCGACTGAGCCTTTGAGCAGTTTGTTTCCGGGCCGCGCGACGGTCAGCACCGGCGAGGATTCGGTCAGTCCGTAGCCTTCCAACACGGTGAAGCCCAGGCCGTGTAGGTCCTTTTGCACCTTTTCGCTCAACGCCGAGCCGCCCGAGATCAAATAACGCATCTTGCCGCCCATGCCCTGATGTATCGGGAAAAAGACGATCGGGCCAAGATTGAAAGGTGTGTTGTCGCGGATCCACGCGTTGAAATCGATCACGTTGTCCGCCAGGTCGGCGACCCAATCGCCTCGCTCGCGCAATCGCGTTTTGATCCGAC
>JAGOWF010000044.1 GCA_018060305.1 Pyrinomonadaceae bacterium | reverse complement strand
ATCCGCGCGGCGGGCATCGAGCCGCAGGCTGCCGAATTGTCAATGATCCCGCAAAACTACATCAGGCTTGAGGGCCAGGACGCCAAGACCATGCTCAAGCTCTACGACGCCCTTGAGGACAACGACGACGTTCAAAAGGTCTGGGCCAACTTCGACATCGACGAGAGCGAGATGGAGTAGCGGCGATCATTTGATGCTGTCGAGCAGTTTCGTCACCTGAGCCCGATTCTTCAGCGTTTCCTTATCGTTCAGCGAAGCGGTCACGGTAAGGTATTCACGCAGTGCCGAGCGTGCGTCATCCTTTCGCCCCATTTCTGCGTAGAGCATCCCGAGACGCATAAACACGTTTTTTGATTCCGGCAGTAATTCTATTCTCGCCTGCGCCCTCGATCCTTCAAGCTCGCGCAGAGCTTGCTCCTTCTGCCCCGCCTGATACAGGACGACAGCCAGATCACAGGACAGGGCCGCCGAATACATCGACAATTTGGCCCGTGCCTCAGTAAAGTTCCTGATCGCCGTCTCGTAATTTCGCTGCTCGCTGTAAACGATCCCGAGCGCCTCGTAGGCTTGATAGATCGCATAAAGCTCCTGGTCCTCCGGCGGCAGCGAGAGCAGTTTTGTAAGGTTAGCCTCGGCCAGCGGATATTGTTTCTTCTTTAGATACGTCCTGCCACGTGCCAGATAGTTGCGCGGCTTCGGGTTCTTGTTGATCGCTGCCGTCAGTTCCCTGATGGCCTCATCGTATCGCTCGGCTTCGATCAGGGCATTAGCGTATTGGCCGGCCGTAAACGACGACGCATCCATCGCCCGGGCGTTCGCCCATAACGACAGGTCGCTCGCCCATGTCCTGTTGTAAACAAACGTCCGTGCCCCAAGGATCGCACTTGCCGCGATACAGCCGATCATCAGATTGCGTTCCGTCGTAAAGCGGGCGGCAAGCGGAACGATCAGCATCAACGCGCCCAATAGAGGCAAATAGAGATAACGGTCATGGACGATCTGTTCGGGCGTAAAGACCATCGCGTTCATTGCCGGGGCGAGCGGCAACAGGAATAGCGCGGCGGCAAGGCGCGTCTTCGCGTCGCGCTTGACGAGATAGAAGATGCCGCCGAGGGCCGCAAGCGATACGGCGAGCGGCAGAATGAAATTCGTCAGCCCGATCTGCGAGACTGGTTCGAGCGGATAGTTGCCCGACATCCAATACGGGAAGAATATCTGCCGCAGATAGAACGCGAACATCGACGGAACGCTCAGGATTGCGGTCCCAAAGCCCACGGCATCCTCGGGCGGACTCGATAGGCCGCCAAGTATGTTCATCCGCAGCAGAAACCAGCCGGCCGCTATCGCGGCAAGCAGCAGCAGCGGCATCTTGTAGTCCAGAGGTTTCTTTTTGTCCGGCTCGTGTCTCGCGAGAACAAAGTAGTAGAGCGGCAGACAGATGATGCCGATCTCTTTTGCTCCGAGGGCCAACGCATAAAGCAAGGCCGCCAAGGCAAGGTGTTTTGTCGATCTGCTCCCCGCGTATGTATCGGCAAACCACAGCGAGCCGAGCAGGGCGAGAGAAAAGAGGAGGTCCGGCGAGCCCGATACCCAAGCGACACTCTCTACATGCACCGGATGAACCGCGAAGATCAGGGCGATCGCAAAGGCAATTGCCGCCGTGAATTCGAGCTTTCGCAGGAACAGGAACGCAAGCAGCGTCACGCCCGCATGAAGCAGCACATTCAGCAGATGCCAGCCGAAAGGCGCCACGCCGAACAGCCGGTAATTCAATATGTGCCACGCGGTGAACGTCGGCCGCCAATAGTTGCTCGCCACCACGGTCCCGTCGCCCTTAAAAGCCCACACGTCAGAGGTCAACGCCTTCCAGATCAGGCCGTTATCCTGGATCAGCGTGTTCCGCAGTATCTGGCGGCTGTCGTCGTAAACGAACTCGCCACCAAGCGAATTGGCAAACACAGCAATGCCAACCACCGCGAGCGGGACCAGCCATTTTAGTTCGTCGCGGATCTTCATCGTTGCCTCATTCTGCACCGTGACGCTGCAATGCATCAAGCACACGTTGCCGCGTTGCTGTATTTGGAATGTCTTGATCGATCCACCACTCGAGCGTTCCGTCCTCGACAACGGCCCCCGCATCAATGAGTATTTCAATTATCTCAGCATGCGCCGGCTTGGGTTCATTGACAGCCGACCAGATGGCCTGGCCGAGGACGGTTCCGCCATACATATTCTCGATCTCCATCGAAACGTCTCGATCGATCAACAGCCGAACGGCATCGAGCCTTCCGCTCGATGCGGCATAATGAAACCCGTTAAGTCCCGTCTTCATTCCCCCGACCGGATCGATGCCGTTGTCTAATAGATATTCCGCCGTTGCTGTTCGTCCGAGCATGCATGAGGATGTAAAAGCTTCGGCGAGGCCTACGGGTTCATTGCTGAACCTGCCACCCGCATGCCAATCGATGATCCGGTTGTCGAATCCGTTCGGCCCGCCGAGCAGTTCTTCAAGCGCTGTAAAATTGCCCTTGTCGAGATGATAGAGTGCCTTTTCCCAGAGCTCGGTATCCATACAAACGTCTATCCGAATCTCATCGCGCTCCGCGCTTTCGCCTTTGCCGCCTCGACCTCACGGTCGCGCGGCGGCGCGGTCGTCGCAAGCGTATTGAGCATTTCCTGCGCAGCCGCCGCAACACGCTCGACCGCGATGTGAAATGTCTCCTCATTCGCTTTCGATGGCTTGTTAAAGCCCGACAGCTTACGCACGAACTGCAATGCCGAAGCATTGACCTCATCGGTCGTTGCCGGCGGGTCGAAATTGAAAAGTGTTTTGATATTTCTACACATATTTGTTTGGTGCGATCACCTGCGTAATGTTACCCGCCCTGTCCCAGACTGTCCCACGTGGGACACTTTTGGGACAGTCGGTGAGATGTGCAACTGATTGATATGATTGATCTTACGATAAATTACGCGAAGTGTCCCACTGTCCCGCAAAGATTTTTGACCGTTTTGATGCGGATCGGTAGAAAAATGCCCGCCGGGCGACGGATTTACGACGCCGAACGCCAAAAACCAATGCATTTTCATCGATCCGACCAAATGCAAAATGTATCAACTATAATACATCGTTGCACCTCAAGTCAAGAACTTTTTGCAGAGAGGCCGTTGGCCCAGTCAGCCGTGACACGGGCCATTTCGGCAAAGACATCCTCGGTCGATGTGCGCGTTTTCTTTAGCACCTTGTAACTGTGATCGGCGGTGTCGAGCAAATGAAGCGTCGCCCGATTTCCAAGCTTCTTGATCACCGGACGAAATAGATCGAGATCGTTCAACGCGTCTCGCGTGCCGGTCAAAAAGAGCATCGGAATTCTTATCGCATAGAGATGCTCTGCACGCGAATCATCGGGACGATTCGGTGCGTGCAGAGGAAACGAAAAAAGCACGAGTCCTTTCACTCCATCGAGCGGCGATTCGCTCTGCGCGGTTGTCGTCATCCGTCCGCCAAACGAATGCCCGCCGGCGAGCAGCGTCAACTTCGGCTTAAGCCGTCTTGCCTCCGCAACCGCCGCACGCACCGTCGCCGTCGCGGTTTTGGGAGAATCGATACCGCCGCGGCCATATTCTTTGAAAGGAAAGTTATAACGAAGCGTCGCGATGCCGCGCTCTGCGAGATGCGCCGCAATATTCTGCATCGCCATTGAGCGCATATCCGCACCGGCTCCGTGGCCGAGGACAAGCAGATGAGTGGCATTAGCTGGAAGTAAACAAATTGCCGAGACCTGACCCTTTTCAGGCGTTGCCGAGAAACTGAGTTCACTTCTGGCAACACTCATCTGCTCGATTCAAGAATCCCGACGAGTGCGTCAATTACAGCATGAAACCTGTCAGAACTTAATTGGCCGACATACCGAGCAACGATGCTGTCGTTCGCTGTAAAAAGTTTAGTGGGCCGGACGTAGCTTGTTCGATCGAGCGAGCCTGCAACAAGGTCGTTCGGGGAGATTTCGATGGCAGAATTGTCTGTGTAAGACTGGCTGGTGATCTGGCAGAGGATGAAATCGTCGCGGCCGGCCTGTGCGAGAACGACCGCAGGTCGAAGTTTGGCGCGGGAAAGGTCGCTGAAGGGAAACCGAACAAGGACTACTGTTCCGTTTGCAGGTGCAGCCACGCCTCATCCTCCTCGGGCCGTAGCCAGTCCTCTGCAAGCGCTTCTTCGCTCAACAATGCAGCCTCAGGAACATCGCCGGTCCCGTTCTCATCAAGGACTGTCACAAATGCTCGTCGGCCGCTCGGCAAACGGACATCACGAGGCAGTTTCACTCTCCCCTGCTCATCAATTACGCCTTCTACCGTTTGGATCATGGCTGTAGTTTGACAACTTATCTACGAATTGGCAATAAAATCGTCATTATCCGTAAAGGCTTTTTTCCATCGTTCATTCGGATCACCAAAGCGAACTTCTTCTGGATCAATGCCCATCTGCAAGCAGCGTCAGCGACGGTTCGAGCCCGTCTTGCCTCTGCAACCGCCGCACGCACCGTCGCCGTTGCGGTTTTCGGAGAATCGACACCGCCGCGGCCATATTCTTTGAAAGGAAAGTTATAACGAAAGGTCGCGATGTCGCGCTCTGCGAGATGCTCAGCAATATTCTGCATCGCTGATGAGCGCATGTCAGCCCCGGCCCCATGACCGAGAACAACCAGATGCGTCGCACCGCCCGGCCGCATCAAAAGAGCCGACACCTCGCCTTTCCCAATCGTGGCTGTAAATCGAACAAGTTCTTCAGGTCCGATCATTCGCCGTATTTATCCTTCTCTCTTACCATTAGAAAGTCGGCGTACGAAAACTCACTCTGCAAATCGTTGTAGATGAAGAAGGCAGACTGCGACCCCACCGCTTCAATGAGATTTTGCTCGATTTTTTTCCGATTAACGAGCTTTTCCTGTTGTAACAGCCATAATAGATCGAGTTTGTCTTTAGCCCGGGCCGAAAGAAACTTCATTACCACAAGCCATTCCGGCGAAACTATTTTGAGCCCGCGTTCGGTTTCGATAGCCTGTTCGAGAGCAACTTGATAGATGCGTGCGAACTCGTCATCGCGGACAATGACATCGACGGAGATGTCTCGTCCGTCAACCGTAACGGTGTAGCTCTCGCCTCCGAACGTGAGTTCCTTTGTTCTCTTTATGGGGAGCACGGCCGTCGCCAGCAGATCGACATCCGTTGTCGCTCGGGTAAATCCGTAAATATGCATAGCAATACCACCAGCTAAGGCGATGTCTATCTTAGCTTGGTCCGCTATCCCTTTTACGTGTCCGGCCGCCTGAACACCGATGGCAGTCGAGATCGAGTCGTCGAGCGAAGAACTATTTATTTTTATTTTTTCTGACATCCGAAAACCCTACGATGACGGAGCGATACAAGTTCAGGAACAACTTTTCAAGGATTGAAATTCTTCTTCAACCCCTGCCAAACCTCGCTGTACTCGTGCTGCAGACTCGCCGTCACCATCGCGAACTTTGTCGGGCGGATGATGTAGCGCGATTCGAACATGAAGGCCATTGTGCCTTCGAGCTTTTGCGGCTCTAATGAGGCGCTCGAGGCTTTTTCGAAGGCATCGAGGTCGGGGCCGTGGGCGGACATTTGGTTGTGGAGCGAGCCGCCGCCGGGGACGAAGCCTTCTTCCTTAGCGTCGTAGGCGCCGTAGATGAGGCCCATATATTCGCTCATATAGTTGCGGTGATACCACGGCGGGCGGAAGGTGTTTTCGGCAACGAGCCAGCGGTCGGGGAAGATCGCAAAATCGCAATTCGCCACGCCCGCTTCGCCCGACGGTGATGTCATCACCGTAAAGAGCGACGGATCGGGATGATCGAACGAGATCGATCCCATGATGTTAAATCGGCGCAGATCGTACCGGTATGGAGCGTAGTTGCCGTGCCACGCGACCACGTCGAGCGGTGAGTGATCGATGGCGCACGCCCAAAGATTGCCGCCGAATTTTGCAACTTGCACGAAGTCGCCCTCACGGTCCTCGAACCACGCGACCGGCGTCTCGAAATCACGCGGATTGGCACAGCCGTTAGCTCCGATCGGGCCAAGGTCAGGGATGCGAAAGTGAGCGCCGTAATTCTCACAAATATAACCGCGGCATTGCTTATCGTCGGGATGAGGCTCGACTTTGAACCGAACGCCGCGAGGTATGACAACGATCTCGCCCGGGCCGGCCTGCAATGCGCCAAGTTCGGTCAGGAACCCCAATCGGCCCTTTTCAGGAACGATCAGCATCTCGCCGTCGGCGTTATAAAAATACTTGTCGCCCATGCCGCGATTGAGCGTGTAGATGTGGACGCCGATGCCGGTCTGCTCAAGCGGCCCTCCATTGATCGCGATGGTCGTGATGCCCTCGACAAAATCTGTCGGCGCCTCGGGTATCGGCATCGGGTCCCAGCGAAGCTGATTTGGCGTGACCTCAGCCGCGTCGCAAACGCTCAGCCAACGCCCGTTATCGATGCGTTCAAATGGTTTATGCAAAACGCTCGGCCTGATGCGATATGTCCACGACCGCTTATTCCACGCCCGCGGCACAGTAAACGCCGTGCCGGAAAGCTGCTCCGCATACAACCCAAGCGGCGCCTTCTGCGGCGAATTCCGACCGATGGGCAACGCACCCTCGACCGCCTCGGTCGCAAACTCGTTACCGAAACCTGTTTGATATTTGAGGTCCATAAGAAAGGATTTTGCCACGAATTACACAAATAACACGAATCAGATCTTATTCGTGCGATTCGTGTAATTCGTGGCAAAAATGTCTAGAGATTGCCTCGCCGTCGTTGCTCTTCCTCGATCGAGACAAAGAGTGCCTTGAAGTTGCCTTTGCCAAAGCCTTTGCAGCCTTTTCGCTGCAGGATCTCGTAAAAGACGGTAGGGCGATCCTCGACGGGTTTGGTGAATATCTGCAGCAGATAGCCTTCGTCGTCGCGATCGACGAGGATGCCGAGGCGTTTGAGGTCATCGATCGATTCGTCGATCTCGCCGACACGATCCGGGATCTCTTCGTAATATTCGTCCGGGACGCGTAGGAATTCGACGCCGTTGTCCTGAAGCATACCGACCGTATGTCGAATGTCGCGGCAGAGCAGGGCGACGTGCTGAGCGCCAGCGGAGCGGTAGAAATCGATGTATTCCTGTATCTGCGATCTGCCGCCCTTGCCCTCGGCGGGCTCGTTGATCGGAAACTTGATATTGTGCTGGCCGTCGCTCATCACGATCGACATCAGGGCCGAGTACTCGGTCGAGATATCCTTGTCGTCAAACGTGATATAGCGGAAAAAGCCCATTACGTCACGGTAAAAGTCGGCCCATACGTTCATTTGTCCGAGCTCGACGTTTCCGACGATGTGATCGACGATCATCAGCCCGACGCCGTCGCCCGCGACCTCTTGCGAGACAAAGCCGGGCAGGAACGGGCCGCTATATCCTGCGGAGTGTCCATTCGACGCTGAGCCCTTACTTACGTGCGGGCTACTGACACTGTTGTACGAGATGAATGAATGTATCGTGTCGCCATAGGTCGCGATCGCGGCCTTGCGGACGCTGCCGTTATCGTCCTGCCAATCGTGCGGCTCGATGACGGGCGTTGCGCCTCGTTTGACCGCCTCGTTAAACGCATGGTCGGCGTCCTCGACATAGAACGCGATGTCCTTCACACCGTCGCCGTGCTTCTTTAGATGGTCCGCCGCCGGATGCTCCGGCCCCATCGGCGCCGTCAGGACAAAATTCACATTGCCCTGCCGCATCAGGTAACTCGTCGTCTCGCGATTGCCCGTCTCAAGCCCCGCATACGCGTGCCGCGAAAACCCAAACGCCTTACGGTAGTAAAACTCCGCCTGCTTAGCATTGCCGACGTAGAATTCGACGTGGTGAATCTTCTTCAATCCTAAAGGATTCTGTGTTGTTGTCATGATATTGTCCGGTTCCTCGCTTCAACTTAAAGGAACTTTCAACGGTGTTTAGCTCTGAACCATTTTTGCCAGTCGGTCGGGATCGGCCTTCCGCCGTTCGCCGCCCGTAATTTCAGCATTGAATAATATTGTTCCTGCAGCGCTACGAGGCGGGCTATTTTCTCGTCCGGCGAGAGTGAGCGCACATACGCTCTGAATGTCTCCTTACGCGTACTAAGATCTGCGATCACGAGGTCATTTTTCATCGCCAAATCTCCATTTCTCCTTCTCCCATTTTGCGACCAAGCCGTGCCGTTCAAGAATATTGCTCAGCTTTGCATCATCAATAATGTCGCTGCTCGCAAACAGGGCTATCTTGCTATAGTCCTTTACTCTGCCGGCCAATAGCCACGACGCGACAAGATGTTCCCGGTCGATGATCGGAATACTTCGCCCTCCCAACACAACCGTGTCTGCTGCTTGAACCGCCTCCGACCAAAGCGAGTTACTGCTTGATTCGATAAACTGCACCAGCCAGCCGTCAATATTGATAAATTCATGATCGAACGAGTGGCCGGCTCGTCGGGCAAAATCATACAAACTCTCCAAACTTAGGATCGCGCCGCTCTGTTTCTCTTTGGAGAGAAAAAAGACGTCAAGATCGATAGTCGCGATCGGCTCGGCATGAAGCACGGCAGCAAATGCTCCGCCGATCGCATATTTTTCAATGATCCCCTCCGCCCGCATCGTCTCGATCGCGTCGATCACCGAGCCGATGCTGACCGAGGACCATTCACTCATACACTGTAAAATACTACTTTCCGTCGAAAGTTTCGATATACGTCCTCGTCACCTCTTTCAGCTCCGCATACGACGGGATCACGTACAGCACCCGCTGCATGTCGCTGTAGGTGTATTCGTGGTTGATGACCTGTTCGAGATCGAACGGACGGCGTTCGACCTTGTCAGAGAAGGCGTGTTCGAGTTCGCCGAATGATGAAAGCAATCCCGCGCCGTATGCTTTAATCGAACCTTCGTGCTCGATGAGGCCAAACTCGACGGTGAACCAATAGAGACGGCCAAGCTGCTCAAGTTGTTCGTCATTTGCGACCCGTGCGCCAAGGCCGACGAATTGCGAATAGTCCGCAAAATTCGGATTCGTGAACATCGGAATATGTCCGATCGATTCATGCACGATGTCAGGCTCGGGCGTATAGGCGGGCTGCGAGTGGTGGCGAATGTATTGTGTGCAGAGCATCACGCGATACGACAGCCAAGAGAGAAACCCGCGCGTTTCGACCAGGCCTTCGATCGGGGCGAGGCGAAAACCGGTCAGTTCTTTCAACCGGCGGTTCATTTCCGAGAGCTGCGGGATTCGGTCTGTCCTGATGCCGAGTTCCTTTTTTGCTCGGAGGTAAAACGGTGACGCGTACTTTTGCTGGAGTTCCTCTAACTCTTCCGCCACATACCGCCAGACGCGCTGCTCGCGCGGACTGTAATCGACATCGGTGATCTCGCCGGTCTCGCGAAAGCTCTTTGCATAGCCCGCGATCACGTCTCGGCGTGCTCGGTATTCCGTGTCGTTGGCACCGGGATGATCGAGATGAAGCTCGTTGATATTCTCGAACTTCATGTCTCGAAACTCAGGCAGGTCTTCGTCCGAGACGCGAAAATTCTCGATGGTAAAGTCTGATTCGATGGCGGCGGTTGAAGCGTCGGTTGGCATGTCAGGCGGCTCCTTTCATTGATTCGATGCGAGGCAGGGAAAGCCTGTTACCTGCGAACGGATCGCAGAAGCAAAAGCTGCTAGATCCGTTCCAAAACACCTTTTCGTTTGACAATATTCTTATAGTCCCACTGGATCGTTGCTGCTTTCTTGAGCCAGCGTTTGAGGGCTTTCACGTCGATCTGATCGGTAGATGTATAAGTGATCGATGCGTCCTTAAACTTTCCCGTGCCCGGCTGTAATTGATCTTCGTCAAAACTCGCGCCGCTCCAGAACATCAGGCGGATGCCGGCCTTGAGTTTGCTGTAGCCGACGATCGGGTTGCCATCCAGGAACCAGACCGGATGAGCGTGCCAGATCTTGTTCTCAGCCTCATTCAACCGGGTGGTGATCTCGATAGCGAGCGACGTACAGATCTCTCGATCTGACGGCGTCCGAGCATCGTTGTAAGCCTGAATGTCCTTATTCAGCATTTATTTACGGGCTTTGCTCTTCTCGGTCGTCTTGCCGTCAAATTCCTCGTCGTTCGCCTCAGCTTCCGCTTTTGTCTTTCGGACGATCTGATCCTTGTGATGCGGCGGCGAGTAGATCGTATAGATCTTCAGTTCGTCCTTCGGCGAAACATTGATGACATTGTGCTTTGCGCCGGCAGGGACAATGACGGCGTCGCCATCCTTGACCGAATAGGTTTCCTTGTCAATGAGCACCTTGCCCCGGCCGCCCTCAAACCTAAGAAACTGGTCGTTCTCGGGATGCGTCTCCAGGCCGATCTCTTCCTTTGGCCTGAGGCTCATATACACAAGCTGGCTGTGGGCCGACGTATAGATCACTTTCCGAAAATTCTTATTCTTCAGCGTATCCTTCTCGATGTTTGATTTGAATCCTTTCATAGTTCGATAACCTTATCCTTTTCCAACTCATTCGGCTGTATTCCACGCGACGTGGCCCTTTAACCTCATTATAGCCCGTTCGGGCCCAAGAATCTCGAACACAGACAGCATCGACGGCCCGACGGCGACGCCCGTGAGCAGCGTGCGGGCCCCATTCATGATGACGCCGAGCTTTGTGCCTTTTTCTTCGGTAAAGGCTTTTACGACAACCTCAATGTTTTCTTCAGTGTAAGGCCGCAGGCTGGCCGCCGGCGCCCCGACACCTTCGCCAAACTCCGATCCAAATCGTGTCGCGAGTTCCGGCAGCCACGTCTTGAGTTCCGGAAACTTGTTCAGGTTTTTCTCGATCGCAGCCGGGTCAAAGTCGTAATCTTCGCTGAAATACGCACGCCCCTGCGACGAGAAATCTTTAAGCGTGAAAAATCGTTGACGGATCAGATCAACTGTCCGTTCATACCAACCACGGTCATCATCCTCATATTCATCGCGCCATAGTTTGGTGGCCCTTAGCTCGGCCTTGACGTACGGCAGCAGATCGGCAAGCGCCCCAGCGCGGATGTATTCGGCGTTCATCCAGATGGCCTTGTCGTCGGTCCAGCGTTTTGGGTCACCCTCGTGAAAGTTGAACACGGCATTCGATCGGTGGATGCCGTCGAGCGAGAATTTCGTCACCAGTTCGTCGAGCGAGTATATCTCCTGCTCCTCGCCTGCCGACCAGCCGAGCAATGCGAGAAAATTGCGAAACGCCTCGGCCAGAAAGCCTGCATCGCGATAGGTCGTCATCGAGACGACCTCGCCGTGTTTCCGCTTTGACAGCTTGCCCTTGTTCGGGGCCATTATCAGCGGCAAATGGGCGAAAGTCGGCGGCGTGACGTCCAACCCCTCGTAGATCAGGATCTGCTTGTGAGTATTTGTGAGATGGTCCTGACCGCGAATGACGTGCGTGATCGCCATCTCGATGTCGTCGCAGACGACGGCGAGATTGTAAAGCGGATGCCCGTCAGAGCGCAGCAGCACAAGATCCTCGGTATCGGCGTAGTCGCGTTCCTGGAGGCCGTAAACGCTGTCCTCAAATGCCGTCCTGCCAGTCTCGGGCACCTTTAGTCTGATCGCGAATGGTTCGCCCGCAGCAGCTCGTGCGTCCGAATCAGCGGCCGGCAAGTCGCGATACGGATTGTCGCGCATGTTCTTGTCGCCGCCCTGAGCTCGCGCGCGTTCCTTGATCGCATCCTTCACGTTTGCATCATTCGGTTCGGCCTTGGGCGTAAAATCTCGATAAGCCTTGCCCTCGGCGAGCAAACGCCGAGCCGTCTCGCGATGCTTTTCGGCGTTATCCGACTGGAATACGATCTCTTCATCCGGCGCAAAACCGAGCCAATCGAGCCCGTCGAGGATCGACCGAGTAGATTCCTCTGTCGAACGGGCAAGGTCGGTGTCCTCTATTCGAAGCAAAAACTTGCCGCCGGTGTGGCGTGCGTAAAGATAGTTAAATAAAGCAGTTCGGGCGCTGCCGATATGGAGGTATCCGGTCGGGGAAGGCGCAAATCTGACGCGAACAGTCATAACGAATTAGTTTCACTTAAGAGAGTTGAGAACGCAAAACCGTCACGTCAACCCTTTTGTAAGGCCGTATTGAGCTCGGTCAACTGTTTCGAGAGATCACCGATCTTCTTCAGCACTTCGCTCTTGAATTTCGCGTCCTTGATCTCATCTTTTCCATACACGAGAAAAGTGCCGTTTGGATCGAGAACGACCTTTTCCAGGTCGTTCGCATCCTCAAAGCCTTTTTGATGTGCCAGGATGTCAAGATCGCGCGTGGTGATAAGCTCTCGTCGCAATTGCCTCTTGTCCGTTTTTCCATCGGCGACCAGCTTGACCGGGACACCCTCGGTCAGGGCCTCCAGAGGTCGCGACGAATACTTAAGATGCGAAAACGCAAAATTGATCGATAACAGCGCTACCGCCCCGACAACGCCGCCAATCAGCGAATTATCCTCGCCAATGATCGCATTCTGAACCGTATTCGACAGCGAGAGTATCACGACAAGATCAAACGGATTGAGTTGGGCGAGCTCTCGCTTGCCAAATACGCGGAGCATTACAACCAGTGCGATGTAAACGATAACGGGCCTGAGTATCTTCTCGGCCCAGGTCACGGTCTGATCAAGCGCGAACATATTCGTCCACGCCGAGATCTCTGCGAGAGCCGGGTGAAATTCGATGAACATAGGAATACCTCATCGTGAGTGTAGTCCGAAAGTTCCGATTATCTAAGCAGGCAGGCTGCGAAGGATTGCAGACCGGTTAAAGATGGCGGAGACGACAGGATTCGAACCTGTGAAGGGCTTTTGACCCTTAACGATTTAGCAAACCGCCGCTTTCAGCCGCTCAGCCACGTCTCCGGATGGGCGTCTCAAGACAGATTTCAATTCTACCGTGAGGGCAAACTTTGTCAAGTTTCAAGGCATCTTACAGCGCACAAACGCGGACACTTCCCCGCTTGACACGCTTGATTTTTGGGAACAAAATACGGGAGTTGTTCGAATTGTCGACTTCGATGGGATTTTCGTTAACGACAAGACGGCTTTGGAAGGCTGCATTCATGGTGATCGCCATGATCGTGGTGCCGTGGTTTGCCGCGCCCTCGGCTAATGCCGGGGTCGTTATCGAGAATACAGGCAATCTGGGCGTTATCAAGGGGCGCGTGCTCGACGAGGCCGGCGGGCCGATCGCCGACGCATCGGTCGCGATCTTTCGCTCAGGCACGTCTAAGCTTCTTAAGCAGGTCTCGTCCGCGCGGGACGGCAGCTTTCTCGCCCGCATTCTGCCGGGCACCTACACCGTGCTCGCGGTCGCGCAGGGCTTTAATCCTATGACGCTGTTTGGCGTTGAGGTTGCCCGGGC
>JAGOWF010000043.1:4119-13468 GCA_018060305.1 Pyrinomonadaceae bacterium | reverse complement strand
GCAGAAAAGAACCGGCAGGTTCCTGAATAATTCGGCTCTGGTCATACTAATATCCTAAAGCCTTCCTGAACAAAGTGATCATCGTGTGTGAGTATGTCCGTGATGCCTTTTTCCCGGCAGACGTTCATCGAAATGCAATCGGTTAGGCTGTAGCCTTTATCTGGGCGCTTCTCGTAGAGGGTAATGCCGTCGAGGAAGGCATCGTGCGAACACGACACGATCTCGATGTTTACGTTGAGGAGAATCGCACGGATCTCATGTGAAGCTTTCACGCGCAATTCCTGCCGTCCTTTTGAGAAATAATTCAAGGTTTCGGTCAACACGTCGTCCGTCGTTACGATAAGGCTATCGGAATCGATTGCCTGACTGATCTGAAGGGCATTTTGGCGCCACTGATCCCTGGGATTAATAAGAGCTATCCAATAAAGCGTATCGGCGAAAACCCGCTTCATACTTTTTTCTTAGGCGTCCCATATAGGTAGTGGTCGTGGTTAATTGAACCGTCGGTCGGAAGTTCGGCCCACATTTCATCGGGAATCTCGCTGCTCATCTCGGTGATAACCTCCCAGATCGGACGGCTGTCGCGCGTTTGTATGGGAACAGCGCGCTGTTCGACGTAGTCAAGGATCTTTTCCTGCTCATCGCTGGAAAGCTCCTTGACCTTTTCGAATATACGTTTTGCCAGATCAGCACCCATCGAACTCAATAATACACACTTATGGACGAGACGCTAGCGCCCATTTCGTCCGTTGCGTCCCATTAGTGCCTCGATCTCATCCGGATCCTTTGTGACCTTTGCCGTGAGGTTTAGATTCCCGTCCTTTGTTACCAAAATGTCGTCCTCGATACGAATGCCGATACCGCGGTATTTGGCGGGGGCGGTTTTGTCGTCGGGCGGGATGTAGAGGCCCGGTTCGACGGTGAGGACCATTCCGGGGGCGAATGGTTTTGACTGTTTGGCCTGCTGATCGACGAAGTATCGTCCGGCATCATGCACGTCGAGGCCGAGGTAATGGCCAACGCCGTGCATGTAGTATTTCATGTACGCCTTTTTCTTTATCAGGTCCTTGGTCTTGCCTTTTAACAGTCCGAGTTTTTTCATGCCTTCGGTCAGCAGTTCGATAGAGAATTCCTGTCGGCCTTTTACGGTGTTTCCGGTTTTTGTGTAATCAATGCACTGAAGCTGGACGTCGAGAACAACGTCATAAACCTCACGTTGGGCCTTGGTATATTTGCCATTGACGGGAAATGTTCGCGTGATGTCCGATGCATAGCCCTGATATTCGGCACCGGCGTCGATCAGGATCAGGTCGCCGTCCTTGAGCGGCATATTGTTCTCGACGTAGTGCAGGATCGTGGCATTATCACCGCCGCCGATGATGGAATTGTATGCGACGCCACTCGCGCCCTTGTCGCGCATGTATGCCTCCATCAGCGATTCGACTTGGCGCTCGTTCATCCCGGGCTTGACCTTTTTCATCGCGAGCACGTGGGCCTCGGCGGCGATGTTGGCGGCCTTTTGCATATACTCGACCTCTTTGGGTGATTTATGCAGCCGCATCTCGCCGATGATCGGCGTTGGGTCGATGATGGTGTGCGGCGGATAGGCCGTCTTGAGCCGACGAACGCGCTGCTCGGTCAAATATCCGAGTATCTGCTGGTCGAGGGCACTATCCACGGCGAATCTGTAATAGAGCCTTTCGCGGCCATTGAGTATCCTGCCGAGATCAGCCCCAAATTTGCTGATAGGGAACGCTCGGTCGGCGGCGTAGTTTTTCACCGCGCCTACAACGCCCTGGCGGCGGCCAAACCACGTTTCCATCTCGAGATCGCGCGGACGGACGTAGAGGGTGAACGGTTTTTTGTCGCCTTTGGTTATCACCGCGATCGCGTCAGGTTCGGGAAAGCCCGTGAGATACCAAAAATCGGAATCCTGACGAAACTTGAACTCGGTGTCGTAGCTCCGCACCTGCTCGTGCGCGGCGGGAATGATGGCGACGGAATTGTCATCCATCTGCTCGATGAATCGCTTTAACTGTGTTCGCATATGCAAAAAGTTTAGCAAAGTCGGAACCACCTGCGATAGCGGGTGGTTAAACGTTGCAAGTGAAGCTCATGCGTGGCGTTCTGGACATATGTACTTAACCACTCGCTATCGCAGGTGGTTCTGACGGATTGCTGTTATAATTCACCAAAAACCAAGCCACACAAAGGAGTCGATATGAAAAGAATTACACTGATGATCGCCGTTTTGTTCGTCGCTTCGCTCGCGGCTTACGCGGACATAGCCCCACCCAAGCAGGAAAAGACACCGAAACCAAAACCGGGCGTAAACACGACACTCTTCATAAAGCTTGACCGCAACGCGACTGAGGCCGTGCTTCGCATACCGAGATCGCAGGTCAAACAGCTTCGTGCCGAGCTCGAACAGATCGATGACAGCGAAGACAACACCGCTTCGGTCGAGACGCCCGGCGAGAGTTCGATCTTGCGCACTCAGACCGTCGTCAGCGGCATGTTCCTGAGCCTGGCCGTTGTGTTTGGAGGCATTTGGTTCGTTCGCTCTGGGAAGATCTCCTCGACAAAGGGCAAGACGCTGGTCGCTCTGACCGTCGTGACCGCTGCGGCATCGTTCGTTTATGCAAACATCGGCCCGCCGCCTGAGGCACGTTCGATCACAAGCTCGCTCTTTACACGGGGCGTCCATATGTATAAGCAAGCGTCGGGTAAGATCAAGGTCGAGACGATGACGAACCGCGACGTGATCGAGCTGATCGTGCCCGATCCGAAGACAGACACCTCCGAAGAGTAGAATGCAGCAAATTCCGCTGGCGAGGCCGTTTGTCACGAGCGCACACGTTTTTTTGTTTGCGTTCGTGACGGCGTGCGCGCTTGCCGCCGTGTTGATCGGCAGCTTTCCGCTGGCGGCGTCGATCGCGACGATCTTTTTGTTTGCGGGCGTTCATAATGTGATGGAGGTTCGCTATTTCGTCGCGCGAATGCCCGTTAGATGGGGCCGTTCAAAGCTCTATTACAGCGTCGGCATCGGCGGCGTCATCGTTTTGGCGGCGGCATACCTGACGCTCTATTTTGCAAGCGGCAACTGGCTGTGGGGCGACGCGGGCTGGGCGATGTTTGCGGCAGTTTGGAACACATGTTTTGTGTTGTGGCTTGGCCTGCTGTTCTATCTCAGAGGCAAGCAGCGGCCCAAGAGTGACTGGGCGTGGGCGTTCCCCGTCGCTTTTCTGCTCGCGGCCCTCGCATGGCTCATCCCGCAATATTGGAGCCTTGCACTCGTTTACATTCATCCGTTCATCGCGATGTGGTTTCTTGAACGCCAGATTCGTCGTTCGCGGCCCGAATGGCTGCGGGCCTATCATTGGTGCCTCGGGTCGATCCCGATCTTTCTGTTGATCTTGTGGTTCTCGTTCGCGGATCGGCCCAACGTATCTGAGGAAACGAACCTCTTCTGGCGGATCGCGCAGCACGCCGGGAGCCAGATACTACCGGGCATTTCGAGCCATCTGTTGGTGGCGACGCATGTCTTTCTTGAATCGATACACTACTTCGTGTGGCTGCTGCTGATACCGCTCGTGGATCGGCGGGCAATACCGTGGAAACTGAAAGATATTCCGCTCTACGCCAAGACAGATGGATTTCCGCGACTGATCGCCCTCGCCCTGACCGTTAGTATCATGCTGATGTTCGCGTTGTGGGCCGGTTTCGCAGTTGATTACACGACGACGCGCGACATTTATTTCGGCGTTGCGATCGGTCACGTGCTGGCTGAGTTTCCGTTTCTTATCAAAATGCTTTAGCCCGCGAAACACGCGAAAGGACGCGAAAAAAGGCCCTTCGTTTCGCATTTTTTGAGTGTTTCACGGACAGACTTCCTATGTTCCTTTTCGATGACATCGGCCCGATCCAGACGCAAGATCTTCCGATAAGTGAACTGTGGTACTTTCTGCCGTTCGGCTATCTGGTCACGATCCTGATAGAGACGCCGGTGCTGCTTGTCGGCTTGACGCAAAAACTCTCGCTCCGTCAACGGCTGTTATGCGGCATATGGCTGACGGCGTGCACGTATCCGATCGTCGTTTTGGTGTTGCCAACGATCTTCTTCGGCAAGCCGCGAGAACTGTATCTGGCCGTTGCCGAAACATTCGCGCCGCTGGCCGAATGCCTCCTGTTCTGGCTGGCATTTCGAGGGCGTGACTTGACTATGGGCGACTGGGCACGTTCGCTGGCGGTGATCGTCGTCGCAAATCTAGCGTCCTTCGGCCTCGGCGAGCTGCTTCATGCATACCGTTGGTTCGGGCTTTTTTAGCCACGAATTACACGAATTACATAAATGAGAAGGACGTCACGTTGCAGGTTGATTGATTAACCAATCGATCTCGTGAATAATCAACCCGTATTTGTGTAAATTCGTGTTAATTCGTGGCTAATTCTCTCCGTATCACCGAGATATTTCTATCGATCCAGGGCGAATCGTCTCACGCCGGGCGGCCGTGTTCGTTTGTGCGTCTGACGGGCTGCCCGATGCGGTGCGTTTGGTGCGACAGCGAATATACATTCACCGGTGGCGAGCACATTGAGTTTGGCGAGATATTTGCCAAACTCGAAGAATTCGGATGCAGACTGGTCGAGGTCACCGGCGGCGAACCGCTCGCACAGCCGGCAGTTTTCCCGTTCATCACAGAACTTTGCGATCTAGGCTACGAAGTTCTGATCGAAACCGGCGGCTACGTTTCGACCGAGCAAGTCGATACGCGAGCATCGATCATCCTCGACGTAAAATGCCCCGCATCGGGCGAATCGACACGCAACCACTGGCCTAATCTCGAACGCCTGCGGCCTGACAAGGACGAGGTCAAATTTGTCGTCGCCGATCTCGACGATTGGCAGTTTGCAATGGACGTGATCGGGAAATATGATCTGACCGAATGCGCAAAAGAGTTGCTGATCTCGCCCGTCCACGGAATAGCGAATTTATCTGAACTCGCCGAAGCAATTGCCGGCAGCGGCCTTCGAGTCCGTCTTAATCTACAGCTTCATAAATATATCTGGGGAGCCGACGCAAGGGGCGTTTGAAGAAAGTTTCCCGCAAAGTCGCAAAGACGAAAAGAAGGACGCAAAGATGGCGAATAAGAAATGGTTCGCCGCCGATCGTACGCATTTCTCTTTCGTCTTCTTTGCGTCTTTGCGACTTTGCGGGAAACTTGCTATATGCACGAAAACGACACTGCCAAGATCATCGTTGATTGTGCCTTTCATATCCACACGAAGCTCGGGCCCGGGCTGCTCGAATCAGTTTATGAAAAAGTCCTGGAACATGAGGTGACGAAGCGTGGGCTTAGTGTTGTAACACAGCAGCCATGGCCGGTTGTTTGGGAGACCGTCCGGCTCGATATAGGCTTCCGAGCGGATATGATCGTCGGCGGGAAAGTAGTCGTCGAGATAAAATCGGTCGAGGCGGTTGCGCCTGTTCATCCAAAGCAACTCAGAACTTATCTTCGACTTATGGATTTGAAGCTTGGCCTACTTATCAACTTTAACACTCCGCTCATAAAGGACGGGATCACCCTAGTGGTCAACAACTTGTGACAGGAAGATTTTCCCGCAAAGTCGCAAAGACGGCAAAGTGGCAAAGAAAACATGAAAAGTATCGTTCTGGTTTCCGGTGGAATGGACTCGTGCGTGACGGGGGCGATCGCGGCGCGGGAATCTGACGAACTCGCATTTTTGCATGTTTCGTATTGCCAGCGGACGGAGGAGCGGGAGCGGCGGGCGTTTAATGATATTGCCGACCATTATGCCGTTGAAAAAAGGCTCGATGTTTCGATCGAGCATCTCGCGAAGATCGGCGGCTCGTCGCTGACGGACAACGATATCGCGGTTACGGAGGCCGATCTTAACAGTCAAGAGATACCTACGAGCTACGTCCCGTTTCGCAACGCGAACATGCTCGCGATCGCCGTCAGTTGGGCCGAGGTGATTGGTGCGACGGCGATCTATGTCGGTGCTGTTGCGGAAGATTCCAGCGGATATCCCGATTGCCGGCCGGAGTTTTATGAAGCGTTTGAAAAATTAATCGACACCGGCACAAAACCCGACACGCATATCCAGATCCGCACACCGATCATTCATCTAACAAAGGCCGAGATCGTCAAAAAGGGAATTGAGCTAAACGCTCCCCTGCACCTTACGTGGTCGTGTTACAGGTCGGAAACCCTCGCCTGCGGGACGTGCGATTCATGTGCGTTGCGATTGCGCGGATTTGCGCAAGCAGGTGAGACTGACCCGATAGCCTACGTTCTTTAACTAATAGAGCTATTATTAATTCTCCTCTTCCGTCTCGGTGTTGACGGTCGGATCGTTCGCCTCCTCTTGGTCAAGTATCTGCTTTTCCTCGTCGGTCTCAGGCGGCTCGTCCTTGGCCTCGTCCGGCGGCAAGCCTTTTTCCGCGCGGATCCGGAACAGCCGGGCGTCGGCGTCTTCATAGATCGTCTCTGCCCAGCCGCTCTCGAGCATCTTGGCGATCATATCCGTGTTCTCTTTAGCATCGGCAAAAACGTAATTTGCACCAAATTTATCGCGTATCTGCGGCGCCGGATCGTCAACTTTGCCCTCTGTCAGATCCTTTAACAGCTTATAAAGCTCCGGATTCTCCGTATAGAGATAGTTTGGATCGAGGCCGTAAACGTAACGGTGCTTGGTGTTGTAAAAGAACAGCTTGGGAAAATCGTCCCATGTGCAATTAAAGATGATCTCGCCGGGCGGAATGTTATCGGCACCCGTTTCGTCCAGGCCGGTCGCCCACTGCATCGCACGCTCGTATTTGTCGGCGGGCTCGTTCGACGTGATGTTGTCGATCATTCCTGCCTCGTCAAAGCCCCAACGGTGGAGGCCTACGAGATTGTAAAACCAGAAAACGCACAGCACGATACCGATCACCCACGGCGCGGCCTGTTTGGCGGAGTGTATCCACGCCTCGCGTTCGGTCGTCTTTGGCGCATCCAGATAAGGGTCGATCTCGCGGCGGAATTCCTCAGGCAGCTCGACCGTTTTTGGCCGCGTGAAAGCATTCCACGCGAACGCGAGGAATAATATCGCAAACGGCGGAAAGTATTCGGCAAACCGTTTCGAGCGAAACTGCGCCGTAAACAGTATCGTCGTGAACATCAGAAAGAACGCCGCCTTCTCTGGCAGCTTGCTTTCGCGGGGGACAAATAAAATGTAGCCGATCAGCATCGCGAGCATCGCAACGGGAAAGTTCATCAGGAGTTCCATTCCCGAATACGGATACCACTCGCCGCCGACGGCCACGGCAAAGTCGCTGCCGACCTTAAATTTCGTCCAAAAATGCTCGGTAAATAGATACAGGTTGTTTGGGAAATACGGATTGATGACGTTGCCGAGCACCATGCCGCCAGCCGTGAAAGCCAGCGGCCGCCATTCGAACACACGTTCGTTCCAAGCGATTATGACCGTCCAGATGATCGCCGCGAAGAGCAGCAGCGGGAACAGGCTGTATGTCCATACAAACGCGAACATCAGCGGCAGCAGCCATTTGTAATTACGCTGAAACAGAAGATGAATGCCCAGCACCGTGATGATAATGGTCAGCGGCGGTGCCTTTGCCATATTCATCCGATAGTAAAAGGCGTTGGAGCAGACGAGGATCGCCGCAAGCCAGATCAACTGGTGCTTAATATCGTAGCGATAGATCAGCCAATAGACCGAAAATATCGCCAGTGTCGCGAATGTTACGGTCGCCACTTTCGCCGCAGTTACCGCCTCAAAAACCCAGAGGAACGGTATCTGGAGCAGATGAAACAGGAAGTGGTGATCCGCGTAATCCCGCGGATTGAGCACCGTCAGCGGCAGCCACTCAAAGGTCGGCAGCCATTTGAACTGCCTGAAGTTTTCCCACAACAGCGACGACCATTTGATGTGATAATATCCGTCCCAATCGCCGCAGCAGATGGCACTGGTGCGAGTCTGGAGAAACGTCATCACCATCAGGATCGCGAGGAACCCAAAGATGAGATAAATGACGCGAACGGCCTGTTCGGTCTCGAGAAACTCGGCCCAGGTCTGTTTCTTCGGTGTTTCAGACGGCGATTCGTCTGCCGTTTCGATCACGTTTTCGTCCATTAAGATAAGGTCGGCGTGCTGATGTGAACCCAATGGAAAAGTAGCACGGCACAGCAAGCATGGGCAAGCGTTTGATAATATCTACTCGTGTACCCGAAAGGCAACTTGTTTATTCCTGCATCGCACGGGCACCTTGAGGCGATACTGAAGGAGCCGTCCGGCGAACGTCGCGGCGTCGCCCTTGTCTGCCATCCGCACCCGCTCGGCGGCGGGACGATGCACAACAAGGTGGCGTTTCGCGTGGCGTCGGGCCTCGTCGATGCGGGGCTGACGACGCTGAGGTTTAACTTTCGCGGCGTCGGCGCATCGACCGGCGAACACAACGAGGTCGAGGGCGGTGTTGAGGACGTGAGCGACGCATTGGATTATCTAGCGGGCGAGTTTCCGGGCGAGGACGCGACGCTCGCCGGATTCTCATTTGGCTCACGAACCGGAATGCAGGTCGGAATGGCCGACGATCGAGTAAAACGCCTCATCTCGATCGGCACGCCGGTCGAGAAGTATCTCGACTACGATTTTCTCGTCGGCGTGTCGAAGCCGATACTATTTGTCCACGGCGACAGGGACGAGTTTTGCTCAGTCGCGGGCCTGCTGTCGCTGACGGATCGGATCCCGCACGCCGAGGTTGTCATTTTTGAGAACTGTGGACACTTTTTTGACGAGCATTTGAGTGATCTTCGCGAGACGGTTCGGGGCTGGGTGGCGAAGGAAATTCAAACAGGATATACAGGATAGACAAGATAAGAGGTCTAACCTCGTATTGCATCTATTATTCATATCCTGCTCATCCTGTGTATCCTGTTCGAATAATATCTATGGAGAACGAAGCGCAGAGAGACGCGGCAATTCGCCTGACCATGATGCCGAGGGACACTAATGCCCATGGCACGGTGTTTGGCGGCATTATCTTGAGTTACATCGACGTTGCGGGGGGCGTCGAAGCGATCAGGCACACGCGGCACAATCGGTTTGTCACGGTTGCGATGAAGGAGGTGATCTTTCATGAGCCTGTATTCATCGGTGACCTCGTCAGCTTTTACGCAAAAACGATCAAGGTCGGCAACACGTCGATCACCATCCACGTCGATGTCGAGGCAGAACGCTTCGGCACGCCCGGCGTCGTCGTCAAAGTGACCGAGGCCGAGGTCGTATTTGTCGCGGTCAACGAAAGCCAGGAGAAGGTCAAGAT
>JAGOWF010000043.1:0-4019 GCA_018060305.1 Pyrinomonadaceae bacterium | reverse complement strand
ATGCCAAATGTGACGGCCGAGACGGCCACGGGAACAGTTTCATTTGACGCGCCGGCAGGAAAAAAGCTCGTGTTGGCGATCGAGGACAGCGGGATCGATATCATGCATCGATGCGGCGGCAACGCCCGCTGCACGACATGCCGCGTCGAGGTCCTGTCAGAGTATGTCGGCGAGCGGACAGACGACGAACGGGCGATATTATTGACTAAGGACGGCATCAGCGACATTACTCGCCTGTCGTGCCAGATAAGGCTGAACGATGACATCCATGTGCGCGTCATCAACCAGGCAAGCATTGCAGGAATCGATCCGGGCACGCGGCCCGAGGATTAATAGTTATGAGTTCAAGCTAAAACTTGCACTCTGAACACAGGAGACATGATGGGAACAAATACAACTTATACAGCAAAATCATTTGACCTCAGCGATCTCAACGGTATCTCGAACGAGACGCTGGCGATGCACTTTAAGCTCTACGAGGGCTATGTCACGAATACGAACACCTACAACCAACGGATCGCCGACCTGATCGGCTCGGGCGAACTTGATGCCACACAGGTCGCGGCATACAGCGAACTCAAACGCCGATTCGGGTTTGAGTATAACGGCATGGTGCTGCACCAATATTACTTCGAGAATATGCAGAAGCACGGCACGGGCGACCCTTCGACGGGCGATGCGTTTATTAACGCGGCCGAGGCGAGCTTTGGCAGCTACGATGTCTGGAAGGCCGATTTTGTCGCGACCGGCAAGATGCGCGGCGTCGGCTGGGCAGCCTGCTATCAGGACCCGTCAAACGGCGCGATCTCAAACCACTGGATCGATCTGCACGAGACGGGCAACGTCGCCGGCTTTACGCCGATCCTGATAATGGACGTGTGGGAACACGCCTGGATCAAGGACTACGCACCGGCCGACCGGCCCAAATATATCGAGGCGTTCTTCTCTAACATCAACTGGTCGATGGTTAATTCACGGCTTGGTTAAGGTCTGATCAAATAGCCGCGAAAAGGCGCAAAATACGCAAAAGTGAGATAATCATCTTTGTGTCCTTTGTGCCTTTTCGCGGCTATTCTTTCTTATGATCGAAGAAGGTGTTTTAGTTCAAAAGTTTCTCAACCGCAAGCAGCGTGACCGGCTGCGCAAGCCTGAGTGGCTCAAGATCAAGCTCGGCGACCCACGCAATCAGAACGCGGTCCTCGACCTGATCTCGGGTCTGAATCTCCACACGGTTTGCCAAGAGGCCAAGTGCCCGAACATCTTCGAGTGCTGGACAGATAAGACAGCGACGTTCATGCTCGGCGGCGACACTTGCACGCGGCACTGCGGCTTTTGCGCGGTCAACAAGGGGACGCCGATGGACCTCGATCCGCAGGAGCCTATCCACGTTGCCGAGGCCGTTAATCACCTGAAACTCGAACACGCGGTCATCACATCAGTGAATCGCGACGACTTGGCAGACGGCGGTTCGATGCATTGGGCCGAGACCATCTTTCGCGTCCGCGAGATGAACCCAAAATGCAAGGTCGAGGTCCTGATCCCTGATTTTAACGGCGACGAAGACGCGTTGAACAACGTCCTGCGTGCCCGGCCCGACGTGCTCAATCACAACACCGAGACCATCGCTCGCCTTTATCGCCGCGTGCGGCCCGATGCGATCTACGATCAATCAATGGAACTGCTCTCGCTTGCCGCACACTGGCGCGATCACTCCCAGCCCGCGATGCTCACTAAGAGCGGCATTATGGCCGGCCTCGGCGAGGAATTTGACGAGGTAGTCGATCTGATGCGCGACCTTCGCAAGGCTTCGTGCGACATCATGACCATCGGCCAATACCTGCAGCCCTACGAAAAACGCCTGCCGGTCGAGCGTTATGTCACGCCCGAGGAATTCGCTGAGTGGAAACGGTTAGGCGAGGCGATGGGATTCAAACACGTCGAGTCATCGCCGCTGACGCGCAGTTCATACCACGCCCGGCAGCAGACCGAAACCGGCGAAAGCGTTAAAAATACTATTTAAGGGATCTCGGCCGTGTCGATCTCGTCGGTTAGTTGATCGGCGGTATCGTGGATGCCTCCGAGGTCGATATATTCGATCTGGACGCCGTCGTCGTCAGGCTCAGGCAAGCCGTCGCCGGTGAATCTTATCAGGACGACGGTAATATTGTCTTCGCCGCCGTTCTCGTTTGCGATCTTGACGAGTTCGGCACAGGCGTTTTCAAGCTCGTCGATCCTGTCAACAACGATCTGCTGCATCTCGCCGGCGGTGACCTTATTTGAAAGCCCATCGCTGCACAGAAGAAAAACGTCGTTGCGATACGGCTGGACACGGGCAGAGACGGGATAGATCTCATTCTGCGCGCCCAATGCCTGAAGTATGACATTCTTCAGCGTGTGCGTTTCAGCCTCTTCGGCCGATATCTGCTGGGCATCGATGAGCTGCTGGACGAGCGATTGATCCTTTGTGACCTGATAGATGATCCCCTTGCGAACGAGATACGCGCGGCTGTCGCCGACCTGAATGATGTCGGCCGCCTTCGGCGTCACGCCAATGCCCGTGAAGGTCGCTCCCATCCCCTGATACTGCGGATCGCGTCCTTGCTGATGGATCAGGTAATTTGCGAAAACGGTCGCGTCGTAGAGCTTGTTGATAAGGAAATGTTCCTGATCCTCAGCCGTGGAAGACGCGTCGCCATTGGCGTCTAGCAGCTTTTCGCTGACGGTCTCGACCGCCATCGTGCTGGCAACCTCACCGGCGAGGGCTCCGCCCATTCCGTCTGAGACGGCCATGACAGCACCGGCATCATCAATATCAAAATTCTGGCTCTCAACAACGAACTCGCCATCCGGCTGGTCGCTGGTCCAGGCCTTGGACTTCGCGACATTCAACAGCAGATAATTGTCCTCGTTGCCTTTTCGGACACGGCCGATATGTGATGTGGCGTGGACCTCGACAGTGAACATAACCTTATAGAGTTTCTAGTTTAGGGTTTCGAGTTTCAAGTTAAAACCACAAAAACCAGAAACTTGAAACAAGGAACTGGGAACTAGCTGAGGGCCTGATCAAGGTCCTCGATAATGTCCTCCACGTCTTCGATACCGACGGAGATGCGCACCAGGCCGTCGGTGATCCCAAGTTTATCACGAGTTTCGGCCGGAACGGACGCATGCGTCATCGATGCCGGATGAGAGATCAGGCTCTCGACGCCGCCGAGGCTTTCGCCGAGCGTGCATAACTTTACTGATTCCAACACTTTACGGGCATTATCAAGCGAGCCGGTCTCAAATGATACCATTCCCCCAAAACCCGACTGCTGGCGTTTTGCAAGCTCATGCTGCGGATGCGAAACGAGGCCCGGATAATAGACCTTCTCCACACGCGGGTGCTCGGCGAGAAAATTCGCAACTACGCGGCCGTTCTTATCGTGTGCTTCCATCCGAACGGCGAGCGTTTTTGTGCCGCGAAGCACAAGGAACGAATCAAAAGGCGACAGGATCGCCCCGATGCCGTTTTGCACAAATCCGATCCATTCGGCGTCCTGCTCGTCATTAAGAGCGACAAAACCGCCGACGCTGTCTGAGTGGCCGTTGAGATATTTTGTCGTGGAATGCACGACAATATCGACGCCGTGTTCGATCGGCCGCTGAAAATACGGCGACATGAATGTGTTGTCGCAAACGACCTTTGCACCGCGCGTGTGGGCAAGGTCGGATACGGCCTTGAGGTCGGTCACCGTCATCACCGGATTGGTCGGCGTCTCGACAAAGACCATTTTGGTATTTGGCCGGAACGCACTCTCGAGATTATCAGCATCCGACGTGTCCGCAAGGCTAAACTCGACGCCATAGTCGCTCAAAATGCGATTGAACAGCCTGAACGTGCCGCCGTAAGTATTATCGCCGAGGATGACATGATCGCCAGCCTTTACGAGCTTCAGAGCAGCGTCGATCGCCGACATTCCTGAGGCAAAAGCGAAGCCGAACCGGGCGCCCTCGAGCGCGGCGATATTCTTCTCAAG
>JAGOWF010000042.1 GCA_018060305.1 Pyrinomonadaceae bacterium | reverse complement strand
GGGCAAACACGCCGAACTCATCGCGCAAAATGGCCTCTACAGCCGCTTGTACGAGATGCAGTTCGCAGAAGATCTCGATTAATGGATAGGCTGAGCATTTACAACGGCATAGAAGTTTTGAAACGGTTCGTTCCGTAACGGACTGACGAATACGAGATAGGCTTATGAGATCAATGACAGGCTTCGGCCGCAGCACCACGACGGACGGCCAATTTAGCATCACGGTCGAGCTGAGGTCGGTCAATAACCGCTTCCTCGACCTCAACCTTCGGCTTCCGGCGGAGCTGCAACACCTTGAGTCGAGCATTAAACAGATCGTCAGCGGCCGCATCGCACGCGGGCGCGTGGATGTGAACCTGCAATACGACCGCGCGGGCGAGACGCAATTTGAGCTAAACCGGCCTCTCATCGCGGGCTTTCTCGCCGCGATGCGGGATATGCAGCAGGAATTCAGCCTCGCGGGCGAGCCAGACCTGAACGTCATCTCTCGTCTGCCAAACGTCGTCAATTCAAGGAAAGAAGACCCGAGCGAGGAGTTCATCTCCGCTGTCGAAACCGTATTCCTGTCAGCGATCGATGATCTAAATACAATGCGCTCGAACGAGGGCAACATGCTCGCCGGGGTGCTAATTTCCTTGCTCAACGGGATCGAAGGCCGCGTTCCAACCATCGAGGCCGAGGCCGCCACCGTCGCCGACGAATATCACGGCCGGCTGACCAAACGCGTCAACGACATGATCGCCAAAGCCGAGTCGCAGGTCGAACTTGACCAGGGCCGCCTTGCCCAAGAGGTCGCATACCTCGCCGACCGCGCCGATATCTCGGAGGAGATCGCCCGCCTGCGCAGCCACATCGAACATTTCCGACAGATCATGGCCGAAGAGGCGGATGTCGGCAAGCGGCTCGATTTCCTGACTCAGGAACTCAACCGGGAAGCCAACACCATCGCCTCAAAAACTAACAATATGACAGTCAAAGAGAATGCCCTGGCGATAAAGAGCGATATTGAAAAGATCAGAGAGCAAGTGCAAAATATCGAATGAGTTCAGAGTGCAACCTTTAGCTTGTCCGCCGTAGAACACGATCGAGTTGGGGTCAATGGATCAAGCTAAAGCTCGCACTCAAAACAAATGGTGAAAGGAAACCTGATAATCATTAGCTCCCCATCGGGCGGCGGCAAAGGCACTTTGATAAAGGAGGTACGGGAACATTTGCCGGACCTCGGTTACTCGTGTTCACACACGACGCGGCCGCAGCGATTTGGCGAGGAGGAGGGCCGCGAGTATTTCTTTATCAGTGACGATGAATTTCGCCGACGTATCGACGCCGGCGATTTTCTCGAATACGCAAACGTCCACGGCCATCTCTACGGCACTTCCCTGGCCGAGAGCCGCAAGGTGTTCAACTCGGGGCGCGACCTGATCGTCGAGGTCGACGTGCAGGGTGCCCTACAGATAATGGAAAAGGACGAGCTCGCGGATTCGCGGACGAGCATCTTTATCCTGCCGCCGTCATTCGAGGTACTCAGGGCACGGCTCACGGCCCGAAACACGGAATCCGAGGAGGGCCTCAAGACGCGGCTCAGAAACTCATTCAACGAGGTCATGCAGTTCTCACGATTTGACTACGTCGTTATTAATGACGACCTCACCGTCGCAGCCCGACAGATGGCGTCGATAATCCTTGCGGAAAGACAGACAACGACTAGACAAAGCGACACGATCCGGAGTATTCTTGATAGTTTTGATGCCTCAAGGCATCTTTTCGAAGGAGAATGACCCATCTAATGGCCGACGAAACCAAAGCGATCGAAGAACTGGACGAAAACGCGGAACCCGAAGAAGAGATCATCGACCCACCCGATATCGATTCCAAGTACCGGCTCATCATCCTGGCCGCCCAGCGCAGCAAGCAGCTCCAGCGCGGTGCGCTGCCGCGTGTTGACGCAGACCTCCGCAAGACCAAACCGACCCGCGTCGCGATGAAGGAATTCGAGAATCGAAAGGTCAATTTTCGCTTTACCGACCTGACGGACGAGCAGGCAGAACCGTCCGCGTAGGCGAACCACTGCAGCCTTTAAACACTACATTCCCTTGTAATTCGGCCCGCCGCCGCCTTCAGGTGTGACCCAATTGATGATCTGGTAAGGATCGGCGATGTCGCATGTCTTGCAGTGAACGCAATTCGAGAAATTGACCTTTAGCTCGCGTCTTCCTTTTTCGGCGTTCTCCTCCATCTCATACACCGCCGCGGGGCAAAATCGCTGGCACGGATTGCCATATTCATCGGCGCAACGTGTCGCGCATATTTCAGTGTCGAGAACGTGGAGATGCGATGGCTGATCCTCGTCATGAGCGACCGCTCCGTAAAAAACGTCTGTGGCCTTGTCAAACGTCAACTCTTTATCAAACGCAACTCCCGAGTATCGTTCGAGCCCTAAATGGTCGGATGGCCCAAAGCCATGGCTGCTCGCTGAAGATTGTTTACCGCCGACGTGCTGCATCCTCTCGTAGCCGGCCACATGGTGCTCATGCGGCATAAAACCCCACGCGAGGCCGCCGGTGAGGTATTGCAGGCCTGTATTGATAAGCGCAGACCATCGGCCCTTTTGGAAAGCCGCGTGAAAGTTTCTCACCGCGTGCAGTTCGTCATAGATCCAGCTCAGATTCACCTTCTCTTCATAATGCCTGAGCGTTTTTGACGAAAAATCCTCATGCTCAAACGCGCCGACGATCGTCTCGGCCGCCAGCATTCCCGATTTCATCGCCGTGTGAATGCCTTTGATCCGCTGGCCGTTGAGCATTGACGCCGAATCGCCCACGAGCAGCACGCCGTCCGAATACAGCTTTGGCATTGTAAAATAGCCGCCGGCGTTGATCGTCTTGGCGCCGTATTTGATCATCTTGCCGCCCGACAAAACCGCCGCAACCTTTGGATGCGTTTTGAACTTTTGGAATTCCGCGTGCGGGTCGATCATCGGATCTTCGTAATCGAGGCCCGTGACATAGCCGATCGAGACGACGTTATTCTTCATCCCGTAGATCCAGCCGCCGCCATAGGTGCGGGTGTCGGAGGGAAAGCCGAGCGTATGCACGACCATGCCCTCAGCGAAATTCCCGGCCGGCACTTCCCAAAGCTCTTTTACGCCAAGCGAGAAAACCTGCGGCTCTTTGCCCTCCATCAGGTTCAGCCGCGACATCAGTTGCTTTGCGAGCGAACCGCGCGAGCCTTCGCCGAGGACGGTGACCTTCGCCACCAGATCGACACCGGGCTCGTAGTTTGGCTTTTTGTTCCCGTCCTTGTCGATTCCCTTGTCGCCCGTTCGGACGCCTATCACGGCGTCGTTCTCGTCATACAGAATTTCGGCAGCCGGGAACTCGGGAAAGATGTTGATTCCCGCTTCCTCGCATTTTTCGCCGAGCCATTCGCAGAGATTGCTCAGACTGACGATGTATTTGCCCTTATTCTTGAGTGGCGGAGGCGTGATCGGAGCGACGAAACCGCGCTTTTCGGTCAGATACCAGGCTGCGTCCTCGGTCACCACTGAATCGACCGGGCAGCCCTGTGCGATAAAATCCGGCATCAGTTCCCTGATCGCTTTCGGATCCATCACCGCGCCTGACAGGATGTGAGCGCCGACGAAAGAGCCTTTCTCAACAATACAGATCTCAAGGTCACCGATCTTTTTGGCCCGCTTGAAGCCTTTCTCGACCAACTCGTCATGCCGTTTGACCTCAGCTTTTAGATGCAGCGCCGCCGCCAGGTTTGCCGGGCCCGCCCCGACAAAGACAACATCCATCGGAATCTGTTCACGTTCTGTCATAAAATGAATGGCTATTCAGTAAGGTCAGTATACTCCAAAATCATTTTTCGGAATAACTGATAACTGTTAACGTATAACTCTGTCTCGCTCTCCGTTATCAGTTATTCGTTATTCCGATGCGCATCTTTCAAACGGTCATCCTGCTTCTTTCCGTAGCCTTGATCACCGTCAACTGCCGCAGCGGCCGGCGCGAGGCTTTAGTTTCGAACGAAATGCCACAAAAGCTGCTCTGGGCGTGGGAACGCGAGGAAGACCTGAATTTCATCGACCCGAGCGAATTCGGCGTCGCCTTTCTTGCACAGACAGTGTTTCTCGAAAACGACCGTGTAATTCCCCGCCAACGCCGCCAGCCGCTCGAAGTGCCGCCCGGCACTTATCTGATCGCCGTCACGCGGATCGAAACGAACAAAGAGACCGTCCGCCGCCCCAAACTTGATGTCGCTGCGGTGAGTCAGGCCGCTTTCCTTATCAAACGAACGCTCGACCTGCCAAACGTGCGCGGCGTCCAGATCGACTTCGATGCGGGCGCGTCTGAGCGTGGTTTTTACCGCAAACTCGCCGCCGAGGTGCGGCGACAGATCCCGCAAGGCGTCAGCTTTACCATTACCTCTCTCGCCTCCTGGTGCACCGGCGATGCGTGGTTCGGCGACTTCCCGGTGGACGAGGCCGTCCCGATGGTCTTCCAGATGGGAGCCGACAGCGAGAACATCAAGACTTTCCTGCGAAACGGCAACGACTGGAACGAGCCACTCTGCCGCGCCAGCTACGGCATCTCGCTCGAAGAAGGACGATTTGACGGAATGAAAGAGGGCCGCCGACTGTTCTATTTCAAGAATTCTCAGTGGTCAAAGTCTGATATTTCGAATCTTCGGTAACAGTAAGCACGTATTTCGAGCGAGCCACAGGATTGTAACGCATCAAACTCCTGATTGGTCGAATGCCGAACGAAATTGTATCGACAAAATCGAGATTGTATCGACAAAATAACGAGAACGGACCGGTTCTAGCACACTTCGCACTGTCGAAACGAATTCGATCACCACGCACACTTTGGTCACTCTTCGGTTTGAATGCAAATGTATGAATTGCCGTTGGCTTTAGCCAACGGTAAACGGCAAATCTAGGCCACGGGCTTTAGCCCAATACCCGCGGGAGTCGGGCTAAAGCCCCGGAAAGGTGGCGGTGATCAACCGTTCGCTGAAGCGAACGGCAATGCATACCCAACACTAACCCTTGACTATGGCGTTGCATCCGTGATATATCTGTTTCATGGCAAGAAGTTGGGAAGAATATGATGAACCGGGCTCGCCGCGTATCGCGGACCTTCATGTATCACTTTCGCCTACGGGCACCTTCCTGGTAAGCCGCAACGCGTACGAGGCGTTGGGCAGCCCGACCCACATCGTGCTAAAGATCGAAAAAGCGACCCGGACGATAGGCATACAGCCCGTGCCGCCGAGCACGGTAAACGGATTCAAGCTCTACGATTCGAAGCGCTCGGGCGCCTACCGCTTCCACGCCCTGCGCTTTATGGTCAAATACAACATCCAGCTCAAATACACCGTCCGCTTCCCCACCGCCCGGATCGAGGATGGCATCCTGCTGCTCGAACTAAAATACCGCGTCCGCTCCCCGCGCGCCGTCAGACCGCTGCCGTCGAGGACGGGTTGGAAGAAGAAAGGCTAAAGTGAACGTGTGTCTTGGGTATTTGAAATCAATCGGAACCGTTGGATCTGTCAGAGGAACTTCTTAAGCTGCGAAGCAGCGACAGAATGTAGCCCCAGGTGGAGCCTTGCGGAACCTGGGGTTGGTATCCAAAAAAGATCGAAAGAGGATGTCTGAAAAGTCTGCTTCTACGCGGCGGAGCCGCGAAAGACGGTAGCCAGACGTGAAACGTCTGGAAAGCTGCGAACGATGATTTCCGCACTGAAGGCGCGGCAGACACCCGTAAACATTGACGTTTCGCCCCTTCAGGGCGAGATGCCCTGGCGGCGATCTTTCCAGACGTTCCACGTCTGGCTACCATCTTTTTGCGGCTCCGCCGCAAAAGAACGACTTTTCAGACAACCTCGACATATTTGTAAACTACCCTCTTCAGGTTTGTGCGAACCTATGCCGCCCGCTCCGCAGGCTCTAAGATAAATTTGGCCATTCCCCAGGTTCCGCTTCGCTCCACCTGGGGCTACAACTATGCCGCTTGCTCCGCAGCTTTGATCGGCCTTTACCATCGTCCGTTATATCAATGGAAAAAGTTAAATCTGTGATAACAACGTCTTCAGTTATTAGCGTTAACAGTGAAAAATTGAAGGACGAAGCTATGAGGAGAACTGCTCGATATATCCGTCGAGGTCTTTTTGGAGGTTCTTGTTTCGGTTGTAGCCGCGTTCCGTTATCAGGTTGAGAAGTTGACGAGACCTTGCAAGGTCGTTAGAGTCGGCGATTTCGAGTAATTGTTGTATGTCAAGCACGTCTTGCGGACGGGTCTTCCAGTCGGCTGACAGGACCTTCATTGCGATGAGGGATGGAGCCGTGGCAAGTTTTACGACGATGCCGGGAAACGCCTCAAATTCGGTCCCTTCGGCGATGACTTCGCGTTCGATGCCAGAGGTGGCAAAAAGAAGATCGATGAAAAGCTCGACTTCGCCACCGGTTGTCAGGCGAACGGTCATCAACGAGCCGTCATCTTCTTTTTCAAGGTAATATGCGATGATGAATCCCGCACTTCGGAACGAATTGACCACCATTTCGGCAGCGGAGCTAGTCTCAACAGAAATAGCGATGTCAACATCCTTTGTGAACCGTTCGATCGTGCGAAGCGAGACAGCAATGCCGCCCACCATTGCAAACTCAACCTCGAGTCCGCGTAGGTGCTCAACAACCGATTTGGCGTAATCCGCGAGATGATCGTTCAATGTTTGCTAGCTGAAACGCTTCGGGTCGCCGACGCGGCCTACACCGTCACCGAATTCGGCCCCGGGCCGAATGCGATACCACTTGCTTAGCTCGTCGTTAACTTGCTGAGGAGTAAGGTTAGGTTGCTTTTGCCGCAGCTTATAGAGAAATGCCCGTTCACCCAGACGCCTCAGTTCCATTAACAAATTGAATCGGGCTACTCCGTTTTTCACGACTATATTTTACCACATTTATGACACGAAAATTGGGTTGTTTTAGGCTTCGAATTGCTTCTTCAGGCTCTCCGTGTACGGAGCCCTAGCGACGCCTTTTTCGGTGATTATGGCGGTGACAAGGTCGTTCGGCGTGACGTCGAAGGCATAGTTGCTGACCTCGGCGTTGTCGGGAGCGAGTTGGATGTCGCGGACGTGAGTGACCTCGCGGATATCGCGTTCTTCTATGGGAATTTCGTCGCCGGTGGGCGTGTTGAGATCGACCGTGGACAAAGGCGCGGCGACGTAGAATGGGATGCCGTGTCGTTTGGCGAGGACGGCGACCATGTATGTGCCGATCTTGTTGGCTACGTCGCCGTTCGCGGCGATGCGATCAGAGCCGACGACTACGGCCTGGACGCGGCCTTTTTTCATCACATGGCCGCTCATGTTGTCGGTGATGAGCGTGACAGGAATGTCGTCCTGCATTAGTTCCCAAGCCGTGAGCCGTGCGCCTTGCAGATAAGGGCGCGTCTCGTCGGCGATAACGGCGATGTGTTTGCCCTGATCGACGGCCCCGCGAATCACGCCGAGCGCGGTGCCCCACACGCCGCCTGTCGCGAGCGCGCCTGCGTTGCAGTGCGTCAACACGGTGTCGTTATTGTTCAGAAGTTCGCCGCCGAATTGGGCGATGAGGCGTTGCGCCTCAATGTCTTCGTCGTGGATCGCAATAGCCTCGTCCTTGAGAATTGCTTTGATCTCGCTGGCGGTCTTCCCTTCCGCTTTTGCCGCATGAAACGTCCTTTTCATCCGATCGAGTGCCCAAAACAGATTTACCGCCGTGGGCCGCGTCTTGCCGATCGCGTCCGACGCAAACTCGATCTCGTCCTCCAGATCGACGACATTGGTGCCGACAAAATTCTTCGCGGCGAGTGCGATCCCATATGCCGCAGACACGCCTATCGCCGGCGCTCCGCGGACGACCATATCGCGAATGCCCGCCGCGACGGCGTTAAAGTCACGCAGCGTGAGCCATTTTTCTTCGGTCGGCAGCAGCCGCTGATCCAGCATCAGCACGCCTTCGTCAGACCATTTGACGGGAATGATATCAAGTTTCATAGCAAACGCGTCGGAACGCGGGCACCTTGCCCACATCGCGTGCGTGTGCGCACGGCCGCCGAATGTAGGATTCTACATTATTGAGCGATACCGAGCTAAGACGTGCGGGCTAGGTGCCCGCGTTCCGACGAAAAATGGGACGACGGTTGATACCTGTCGGGGCTTCGTTTATATTCGTTCCATACCTACAACGGATCTATGACGGAGGTCGCTACCGATATCTCAGCACAACCAACTACCGCGCAAGAGCAGCCAGACTTTAGAGAAAACTTCTCCCTGAACCGAAAACTGCCGTGGGCCCTCGCGGAACTCGACCGCATCTCGATGAATTTTTACTGGTCGTGGCGGCCCGACGGCGTCGCGCTGTTTCGCGATCTCGACCCGACCCTGTGGGACAAATGTGAACAGAATCCGCGCTTGATCCTAAACCAGATCGGCAATCTGAGAATGTGGGAGCGGGCCAACGATGCGGCGTATCTCGAACGGATCAGAGCGTTTGCAGACGATCTCGACGCCTATCTCGAGGGTGCCGGTGACTCGCCGGCTGCTGCTCGTGGATCCGATATCGCTTATTTTTGCGCAGAGTTTGGCGTGCATAATTCGCTGCCAAACTATTCCGGCGGTCTCGGTATTTTGGCAGGCGATCATCTCAAATCCGCCAGCGACCTCGATGTCCCGCTGACGGCGATCGGCCTGTTGTATCGCTACGGTTACTTTCGCCAGTCGCTGAGGCATGACGGCTGGCAGGAGGAGCGTTACAGCGACGTTTTCGAATCGGAACTTGCCCTGACGCCCGTATTAGATGACAACGGCGAACGCATCACGGTCTGCGTCCATATACGCGGCCGCGAAGTCACCGCGCAGGCGTGGCTGGCACGTGTCGGACGCGTCTCGCTCTATCTGCTCGATACGCATCTGCCGCAAAACAGCGAGGTTGATCGCCTGATCACCGGCCATCTTTACGGCGGCGATACCGAGACGAGGATCGTGCAGGAAAAGGTCCTCGGCATCGGGGGCGTCCGACTGCTGAGAAAGCTGGGCATCGAACCGGCCGTCTATCATCTCAACGAAGGCCACGCGGCGTTTTCTACGCTCGAGCTCGCTCACGAATACCTTGCGGCTAATCTCGCGCAAACCTTCGCTGACGCCGTCGAGGCCGTTCGGCCAAGGTGCGTTTTTACCACGCATACACCGGTCGCGGCCGGCAATGATAATTTTGCGCCCGATCTGTTGATCGAATGCTTCAGCGAGGAATTCATCAATTCTCTCAAACTGACGAAAGGCGAGTTTCTCGCTCTCGGCCGTGCGGACCTCAGCGACGACAAAGAGTTTTTTGGCATGACGCCGCTCGCGATCCGTATGTGCCGCTCATCTAACGGTGTCAGTGAAAAGCACGGCGAGGTTTCGCGAGAGCTGTGGCTCAAGATGTTCCCCGATCTCGCCGATGCCGGTGCGGTGCCGATCACGTCTGTAACGAATGGCGTTCATCCCGCGACGTGGATCGCACCGCCTTTTCAGGACATATATCGCCGACATTTGGGCGACGCTTGGCAACAGACCGCTCGCCATCCGGACGCTTGGGCCGAATACATTAACTCATTGAATGACGGTGAGTTATGGTCGGCCCATCAGTCGCTCAAAGGGCTGCTCATCGCGTTCATTCGCAATCGAACCCGAAGTGACGATATCGGCGACATCGACACGATCCACGAGCACGAGAGCACGAAGGGCCTGTTCTCGCCGGACGTCCTGACGATAGGTTTTGCCCGTCGCGTCGCGGCCTACAAACGCTGGGACCTTATCTTCTCAGACCTCGAACGCCTGCTCAGGCTGGTTGACGACGTCGGCCAGCCGGTGCAGTTCGTTTTCGCCGGCAAAGCCCACCCGCAGGACAACACGGCCAAGACGATCCTGCAGGAGCTGATGTCGATCAACCACGATTCCAACTGGCAGCGGCGGGCCGTATTTGTCGAGGATTATGACCAGGAGATCGCCCGCCACCTCGTCCAGGGCGTAGATGTCTGGATGAACGTGCCGCGGCGTCCGATGGAGGCCAGCGGCACGAGCGGGATGAAGGCGGCGATGAACGGAATTCTAAATTTCTCCGTCCTCGACGGCTGGTGGATAGAGGGCTACAACGGCGAAAACGGCTTTGCGATAGAAGGCCGGAACGCGGGCACCTTGCCCGTGAGTGACGAAGAAGTCGATGCAGCCGATGCCGATTCACTGTTTGCCGTGCTCGAAAATGAAATGATCCCGATGTATTACGATCGGGCCGATGGAGGTTTTTCCCCGACATGGGTCGCTCGGATGAAGAACGCGATCGCCACCTTGACGCCGCAGTTCTCAAGCGATCGAATGCTCAATGATTACCTGACGAGGATCTACGACGCACAATGACCGAAGCAGAATTCACACGCGGGCAAATTCGCCCCATCGAATGCCTAAAGGAGGCGTGGGAGCAAATCAAGCCCAATTACTGGATGCTCTTTGCGATCTCTATCGTCGGTGCACTGATCGGCGGCATCTCGATGTATGTGCTGATCGGGGCGATGATCTGCGGCATTTTTCACGCGTATCTCAAGGTGCTCGACGGCGAGGGAAAGCCGTCGATAGACGATCTGTGGGTCGGATTCAAATTCTTTTGGCCGAGCCTGCTGGTCACGGCTCTGATCGTCATTCCAATTGTCGTTTATATTCTGGCGCTTTTTATCACGATGTATCTTCCGCTGATAATGAAGGCAGCGGGCGGCTCGCGCGTCAGCGACGAAGAGATGATCGGCACGCTGCTCGTCGGCCTCGCCGTCGATATCGTCATTGCCGTCGTGATGGTGACGATACATTCGCTGCTGATCTTCAGCTATCCGCTGATCGTCGATCGCGGGCTGCCGAGTTGGGAGGCGATCAAGCTGAGCGCGCGGGCTACGCTCAAGAATGCGGGCGGCGTCGGCGGCCTGATCGTAGTCAATTTTTGTATCGCTATCGCGGGTTATCTGGCATTCTGCATCGGCCTGTATCTGGCGATACCGCTAATGACCGCGACGAATATCGTGGCCTACCGCCGCGTCTTCCCAAAACAGCCCAACATATAATGATCGAACCAATCCAGATCGTCGAAGAATCGAATCGCGAGATCTTCATCAAGTGGTCAGACGACACCGAAACCCGTTATACCGCCGCAATGCTCCGCCGCTCGTGCCCGTGCGCCGGCTGTATCGATGAATGGACCGGCAAAAAGACGCTCGACGACGCCAAGATCGCGGATGATCTAACGATAAAACACACCTCGATTGTCGGCAGATATGCGTTGAACTTTCACTTCTCGGACGGGCATGACACGGGTATCTTTAGCTTCAAATTCCTCCACGATCTACCGTAAGCGGTGCTGTGCTAAACTGGCACATATGCACGAGCGGGATATTTTTGACGAAAGACAAGAGACAAAGACGGCGAATTACCCTTGCCCGCATTGCCGGGAACGTGCGGATTACGATATCCGCTGGCTAAAACGTATTAAGAAAAAGAACCCGCCCCGTAACCTGAACGACCACGAGCGTGCGCAGTTTCAGAAATCACGTGACTATATGGTTCGTGTTGACGACATGCTGATGTGCCGCAATATGCGCTGCCGCAAGCGGTTTGAGATACCGTCGTCGCAATCGGTGGTGTTTATCTAGACGCTTTCTCGCCGAGCGGAAAAGCTGCGCTTTTCCGTAAGTTAATATCATAACGATGCGGCTATGCCGCCGCTCACCCGACTAGAAGATGCGGCATAGCCGCGCAGACGGTGGAAACCAGGACGGAAAAGCACAGCTTTTCCGCTCGGCGATAAGAAAAAGGCGGGCCGTCAATGCCCGCCTTAACTACTTCAAAGAGAATACGATTAGTAGATCGAGAACGTATATTCGATCTGCTTGGTCACCGTCTGGCCGATGCCGTCACGCTTTGCGGGGTCAAAGTTAATTCGGCGTGCCGCCGCGATCGCCTGTTCGGTAAGTCCGTTTGGCAAGCCCTTAACGGTCGAGATGCTGCCGATGCCGCCGCTGCCGAGGAACGTGACCCGCAGGATAACAGTTCCCTGAATATTCGCCTGACGGGCCGAGTCCGTATAGCCGGGACGCGGTTTCGAGAGTATCTTGATGCCTTGCGTTACGCCGACCGGACGCGATGGCGGAGGAGGCGGACCGCCGCCGCCGGGGCCAAAGCCGTCACCATTTCCAGAGCCAAGCCCGCCGCCGCTGCCCGAGCCGTCACCGGAACCTGTCCCGGTCCCGCGGCCGCTGCCCTGGCCTGTGCCGGTCCCTGTTCCCTGTCCGCCGCCCGTTCCGGGGCCGTTGTTCCAGCTTGAGAAGCGTCCGTTCGGGTCACCAAAGCGGTCGTATTTTTGCTCAAATGTCCGGTCTCCCTGCGTCGAAGCCGGCGGCAACACGAGCGAAGGATTCTCTAACCTAGGAATTGCCTGCGGAGCGCGAACCGGATCTTTTGTCTGGTTGGCGAGGTCGCCGAGCGTCGTTTCCTCTTCCTCGCGGCCGCCGCCACCGCCGCCACCGCCGCTATCTTTCTGCTGCTGCTGTTTTTCTTCCTCGACCGTCATCGGGACCTGATCGATCAGCGAGGCAAGATATGTCTCATCACCGATCGAACCGACATCGAGGTCTTTGCTAAAAATTCCGTAAACCAAACCCGAGAACAACGCCACGATCATCAGAGCCGAGGCGCCCATCAACAGGCTGTTTCGCGTGCCGGTGTCTTTCTCTTCAATTACCGTCAGGTAATATTGCCCTTCTGACTGCGCACGCGAATGCTCATCCGAGAGCGATGCGGGGCGACGATCAACATCGACCGGCGTGGCTTGCGTGAATACCGGCCGCTGAGCGATCACCGTCTCGACCTCAGGCTCGAAGACTTCCGGCTCGACAAAGGCGGGCTCGAAAACCTCAGGTTCCGCTGCCTCCATGACTGGTTCATCGATCACCTCTGCGACGGGCTCTTCAATGCGGACGGCCTCGGTCGGCGCCATATCAATAGGTAATTCGACCGTCTCGGCCGCAGGCTCGATGAAAGCCGGTGCGGGCGGCGCAGCGGCATCCACCGGATTCATCTCAAAGGCCGTCAGCCCCTGTCCGCAATTTGGACAAAAGCCGAATTTCTCGGCGAAACCTTCGTCGCACGAATTGCAAAACTTTACGATCTTTCCCATCTTTAGCCTCTCGAATCCACGCCCTCCATGGGCGAGCGACATATGATTAAACGATTATATCGCGTTTATTTCAGAGTTTCAGCCTGTTTTTCAGCCCGTGCCGCACGACACGCAAACAGGCCACTATCTCATTCCTGATAGATGCCCCATCAGTTTGACGCGATGCCCGCCCGCATTTAATAATTTCGATTGTAACGTCGCCATCGCGCCTCTGATTTACAACGAGTTTGATGCCGCCGGCAACTAAATT
>JAGOWF010000041.1:8292-13506 GCA_018060305.1 Pyrinomonadaceae bacterium | reverse complement strand
CGTCCTAAGGCGACGAGTGCATTGAATTTGCGGCTATAGCCGCGAAAGGTCTCGCCCGCCTTGATCTCGGTGTCGGCGGCTTTCAGTGCCTGTTCATACCATTTCGCGGCAACGGTGTTCAGCTTCTTGTCGCGAGCGAAGTTTGCAGCCCGGAACGGCGTATCAAAATCATCCGGCTTTGCCGCCTCCACGACCTTTGCTGCCTTAGTGACAACAGTGTTCGCAGGATTGTTGACCTCGATCATAAATGGCACTCGCAGCTTTTCCCATCTCAGGATGACCTTTGCCACGCTCTCGGATTCGGGTTCGATCGTGAATCCCAGCGCTTCCTGATGCTCCGCATTCCACTCTGGTTTTGACTTGACGCGGATGACGTCCTTGGCCTTGTCATAGCTGAAGCTGCCGCCCTGCTCGGCCACGGAATTAAAGATAAACACCCAGTTATCCTGGTCCGGGATCGAGTGCAGGCTGTAGCTGCCCGCCGCGAGCAACTGGCCGTTGATCAGCACATCATCGGTGACGACGAACTGCGTCGCTGCATTTGCCCCGGTGCGCCAGACGTGGCCATAAGGCACAATAGGCGCGCCCGCGGGGCGCGTCATTCCGTTATCGAGCGTTGCTTCGCCCTCGACCTTGACGGGCCATTCGCCCCATATCTTGCGGCCTTTGACAATCGGCCGGAAATAAGTGATCGTCACGTCCGTCACGCCGACGGCCTGCGTGACCATTGCCTTTTGCGACGCCTGCGGCAGGCGAAGCTGTGCGGAGACGGCACCCGCAGCGATCACGATCATAGTCAGAACTGAGAGAGCCAGAGTTAAATTTCGCCTCATATTTTGGTCCCTGTATTTGGGCTGATCCTCAAATGGTTTCAGAAAGCCTGCGAATGTAATCGAATTTATACACCCTTGCCGACCCCGCCGGGTTGTCCTAGGATGTCATTCACGGGTAGTGTCAATTCAGCTAAGGTTTCCGAGACAGCGTTCTCACCGCGCAGATAGATCTTGACGAGGCCGTACGCGTTTTCTTTCCGCATCGAGTGAACCTCGACGTGTTCTGATTCCAAATCGATCAGCCAGGCCTCATCGATGCCGGCGGCGGCGTAATTTGGTATCTTGCGAGCGCGGTCGAATGCAACGGTGGAGTCAGAGACCTCAATGACCAGAGCTACATCTGAGCCAGTCGGTAGCTGATCTATATAAAGATCATCACGACGCTTCAGCAATGCAATGTCCGGCTGTGGCTCAGTCCTGTCCGTGGCAACTATCGGATTCTGCACGCTCACTATAAACAGTTCGAGAAAATGCCGGTTCAGGAATTCGGCCAAGAAGGTTACGCATCGTGCATGACGGCTTCCAATCGGCGACATTTCGATTATCTCCCCATCGATCAACTCAAGCCGCTCATCCGGGCCAAACGCACCGCTGTCGGCCATGATGTGATACATCTCAACAGTAATCGGATAATGTTTGCGTTCTGGTTCCATAAACAGCAAGTATAGCCTAATTGTCAACGGTGGGAGCCATTCAAACGAGCCTATTCATCCTCATCATGCGCTCGCACACGTCCGGCTGCGACGGCCTCGGCGACCACCTTGTCGGCTAAGTTGTGCGGCAGCGGGTCGTAGTGCGAGAACTGCATATGGTACGAACCGCGGGCCTGTGTGACGCTGTTGAGTTTCGATTGGTAATCCAGCATTTCGCTCAAGGGGACTTTGGCCTTGATGACCTGCTGTTTGCCTCGGACGTCCATGCCGCCGACGCGGCCGCGGCGCGAGTTTAGGTCGCCCATGATGTCGCCCGATACTTCCTGAGGTGTAAAGACCTCGACGTCCATGATCGGTTCGAGCAGAGTCGGCTTGGCTTTTTCCATCGCGGCGCGAAAGGCCTTGCGGCCCGCGGCGCGGAACGAATGCTCGTCCGAATCGACCGAGTGATAACTGCCGTCGATGAGTGTTACCTTGAAATCAACGAGCGGATAACCCGCGATGGAACCGGATGCCGCCGCCTCGATGATGCCTTTTTCGATCGCGGGACGAAAATTCTGTGGCACCGAGCCGCCAAATATCTTATCGACCCATTCAAAGCCCGCACCACGATCAAGCGGTTCAAATATGCATTTGCAGTCACCAAACTGTCCGCGTCCTCCGGATTGTTTCTTATGCCGGCCCTGGACCTCAACCTGTTGGGTGATCGTTTCCTTGTAAGGCACCTTGGGCGGATGCAGCGTGACCTCGACGTGGTAGCGCTGTTCGAGCTTCTTGACGACCGTTTCGATGTGCAACTGCCCCGAGCCGGAAAGGATGAACTCTTTGGTCTGTGCGTCGCGATCAAAGTGAAGCGACGGGTCTTCTTCGAGGATCTTGTGCAGCGCGGCCGAGATCTTGTCTTCATCCGCGCGCGATTTTGGCTCGATGGCAAAAGCGATGGCGGCCTCAGGATACTCGACTTTTGGAAATACTATCGGCTTTGCCTTGTCCGACAGCGTGTCGCCCGTCTGAGTGTCTTTGAGCTTTACGACGGCGATGATGTCGCCAGTCGCGGCCTCGTTCACCTTGTCGAGCGTCTTGCCCGAGATCACATGAAGAGCTCCGAGCCGTTCGGCGCTGTCGCGCGTCGTATTCTGCACCGTCGCATCGGCAGCGACCTTGCCCGAGATGACCTTCATCACAGTAATGCGTCCGGCGAATGGATCGGCGATCGTGCGAAATACGTAGGCCGAGAAAGGCTCGCCGTTGCTGTATTTGCGCGTGATGCGGTCGCCCTGCATCTCGTTGTCAGCGAAGCCGTATTCTGCCTCGTGCGTTGCCGGATTTGGCGCGAATTCGACGATATGGTCGAGCAATATCTGCACCCCGGCCAGGTTGAGCGATGAGACCGCGTAAACCGGACAGAGCTTGCTCGATGCGATAGCCTTGGCGAGATTCGGGTAGATGTCGGCCTCGTCGAGAGTGCCGTTCTCAAAATACTTCTCCATCAGAGCGTCGTCTGATTCGGCAACGATCTCGATCAGTCGCTCGCGTGTTGTGTCGAACAGGCTCTTGCCCTCATCGGGGATCGGTATCTCTTTTGCCTTGCCGTCGGCGTCAAATTCGTATGCCTTCTGATGGACGACATCGACGACACCCTTAAAATTCGCTTCGCTGCCGATCGGCAAAGTGAACGGCACGATCGAGCGGGCGAACGACTCTGCCGCTGTATCGAGCGCGTGGCCAAAATCCGAGTGCTCTTTGTCGAGCTTGTTGATGACCATGAACCGCGGCAGCAGAAACTCGTTTGCGTATTGCCACGTCTTTTCGGTCTGCACCTCAATGCCATGGACGCCGTCAACTACAACGAGCGCGCAGTCGGCAACACGCAGAGCGGGGCGCGCATGCGAAACGAACGCGGCATAACCGGGCGTGTCGATAAAGTTGATCTTCGTGTCCTTGTATTCGGCGTGGGCGAAGTTGTTGTTGAGCGACACTTTTCGCTCGATCGAATCTTCGTCGTAATCGGTGATGGTCGTCCCTTCGTCGACCTTTCCCCAGCGATGTGTAGCGCTGCCGGCGACGTGGAGCAGGGAACTTACCAGCTGGGTTTTGCCCGCGTCGCCGTGTCCAATGACGGCAAGGTTTCGTATATTTTCAGTGGCGAATGCTTTCATCTGTCCGCAATCTCTCCTTTATTAGAACTCATAATTGTTGGGTAATCTCTAAATTTATATTACGCCGATTGAAAGGGCAAGAATCGATGTGGCGAGCCGCGAAATTATGCTATTGTTTGATGAACCCGCAAATCGCGTCGGTCAACCAATAAGATCAGCAATGGCATCAAATACGCGTCATCTCACGCCGGATCAAACGGAACGTGGCTGTCTCAGGGAATCTCAAATGCAAATTCGCAGACGCGGAATAAAATCCATCGGAACTGCCGTGCTCGCCGCGTCGTTATGGCTCGTGCCCGACCCGTCGGCTGCCCAGGATCTAGTCAACTTTGGCAGCATCACGGGCGGCGCGAGCGTCTTTGTCTTTAGGGCAGCGGCTCGCGCGGTCAAGAAGTTTGTTTCATCGGTCAAGCCAAAACGCACTCAGGCGCAGCGGATCGACACCGTAAAAAAGGTTCGCAAGCAATTTGAGACGATCGCTAAGGTCAAACCCAACCGAAATCGAGCGACAGCCGTCGATCCGCTCAAACTTCCCAAAAACATCAGGACAATGCCCGCTGCCGAGGGCTCCAAGCTGTTTGCCGGTGTCGGCGAGTATTACAACGAGCGGGCAGAGTTTGACAAGGCGATCGGCTTCTTTTTGGACGCAGTCAATCTCGATGACAAGAACACCGCGGCGAAGTCGGGGCTCAGCGACACATACGCAATGAAGGGCAACGATCTGCTCGTCAAGGACCACGCGGATCTGGCAAAGGGCTTTTTCCTGGAAGCGTTAAAGTATGATGCCACTAATTCGGCCGCCTACTTTGGGCTTGCCGAGGTCTATTCCGAACTCGACCAGTATCCTGAGGCGATCGCCAATTATGAAAAGTCGCTCGAGGGCGACAAGGATCTGACGGAGATATTCGTTCCGCTCGGCATCCTGTATTACCAGAATGGCGACATCGACAAGGCTGACAAGATGCTGACCAAGGCTCTGGTGTCGTCGTCGGGTTCCGCCGAAACTCAATTTTTCCTCGGCCTCGTCCGCTCGTCACAGGGACGCAATGAAGAGGCGGCCGCAGCCTTTACACAGGCAAAGACGCTTGATCCAAAAATGGAAGAGGCATTCTTCCAGTCAGGCGAAGTGCTCTCACGACTCGGCAGAAGGGCCGAGGCTGCGGACGATTACAAGCGAGCCGTCGAATTGCGTCCGGCCTATTTTGAGGCGTGGCTCGGCTTGGGCGATGCATACTACGAGTTAAAGAATTACGCAGAGGCGGTGACGGCTTACAAAACGGCAATAAAGCTGAGGAATGACAACTGGGAGGCATATTTCGGACTCGGTGAGTCATACAGGCAAACGGGCGAGTTCAACCTCGCAAAGGCAAACTATGACAACGCCGGAACGTTCCTCAAACGGCAAAAGGACTTTAACAAAGAGACGGCCGCCGACATTTACAGCAAGATCGGTTACGTCTTGGGCCGCCAGTGTGAGATCAACATCAAGAGCTTTGTTGCATGCAACTGGGCCTCGGCCGTGAGGGCATTGGAGGAAGCCGTCCGGCTTGCCGACAATCCGCTCGACAA
>JAGOWF010000041.1:0-8192 GCA_018060305.1 Pyrinomonadaceae bacterium | reverse complement strand
GTGCTGATCGCCGATGCAGGATTTGACGGCATGGTCGTGCAGATCGCGATTAAGGGTTCAGGGTTCAGGGTTCAGGGTTCAGGGTCGGGTCTAAGTGAAATTTCCATTGGAGCCGGGGAAGATTGGGATGAGTTTGTCGCGTGGTGCGTCGAGAACGATCTCGCGGGCGTCGAATGCCTGAGCGGTATTCCCGGCACCGTTGGCGGCACGCCCGTGCAGAACGTCGGCGCCTATGGCCAGGAAGTGTCAGAAACGATCAAATCGGTGCGGTGTCTGGATCGCAGAACGGGTGAATTCGTAGTGTTGCCCAATGCCGATTGCGGCTTCTCGTATCGCCGTAGCATTTTTAACACCACGGAACGAGATCGATATATCGTGACAGCCGTTACATTTGCTCTTATGAAGGACGGCGAGCCTAAGATAGCTTATCCTGAGTTGGAAAAGGCCATGCACAGTTCGATCCATGCGCGGTGGGCAAGCGAAACGCTCAAAGGCGACCAGATCGTGTCGGCCGACCCGTCCTGGCTCTTCCGGTCACTGGATTATGTGCGGTATATCATTCTTGGTCTGCGGGCGGCCAAGTCAATGGTGATTGACAAGGCTGATCCCAACTCCCGAAGCGCCGGTTCCTTTTTTAAGAATCCGATCGTGGAGCGCAATGTTTTTGACGAACTCAAGGCTCAGTACCCCGACCTGCCGAGCTTCCCGGCGGGCGACGCTTTAGTGAAGATACCTGCCGCGTGGCTGATAGAGCACGCAGGATTTAACAAAGGCTACACGCTCGGCAACGCGGGCATCTCGTCAAATCACACTCTCGCCCTCATTAATTGCGGAGGTGCGACTGCGGTCGAGGTGATTGCCCTCAAAGATGCCGTGCAAGCAGGTGTTAGCGCAAGGTTCGGCATCGACCTCTTTCCCGAACCGCTGTTGATAGGCTTCGATTAGCTCCGGTCGCCGCTTGCTGTATAATCGAGCGTTTGAGCAATGCCGCCCTATGCCTAAAAGGGACGATATCCATAAGATACTCATCATCGGCTCGGGCCCGATCGTGATCGGGCAGGCGTGCGAATTCGATTATTCAGGAACGCAGGCCTGCCGGGCGCTCAAGCAGGAAGGCTTTGAGATCGTGCTGGTCAATTCCAATCCGGCGACGATCATGACCGATCCTGAGATCGCCGACAAGACCTACATCGAGCCGCTCACCGTCGAAACTCTCTCAGCAATTATCGAAAAGGAACGCCCCGATGCGGTGCTGCCGACGGTTGGCGGCCAGACAGGGCTAAACCTGTCGGTCGAGCTTTACGAGACGGGAATTCTCGATAAATTTGGCGTAAAGATGATCGGCGCAAATATCGATGCGATCCGCGTTGGTGAGGACCGTGAACTTTTCAAAAAGGCGATGGACGAGATCGGCATTCCGTCGCCAGCGGGCGGTTTTGCCCACACATGGGACGAGGCGCGTGAGGTCGTTGAAACAACCGGCTATCCCGCGATTGTGCGGCCGTCGTTCACGCTCGGCGGAACCGGTGGCGGCACGGCCTATAACCCCGAAGAATTCGAAGAGATCGCCCGCAACGGCCTCGCAGCGTCGCCCGTCTCGCAAATTCTCGTCGAGGAATCGATCCTCGGCTGGAAGGAGTTTGAGCTTGAGGTCATGCGTGACCTCAACGATAACGTCGTCATAATCTGCTCGATCGAGAATTTTGACCCGATGGGCGTGCACACCGGCGATTCGATCACGGTCGCACCGGCACAGACATTGTCGGATGTTGAATATCAGCGGCTGCGCGATATGTCAAAAGCGTGTATTCGCAAGGTCGGCGTCGAAACGGGCGGCTCGAACATCCAATTTGCCGTTAACCCCGAAAACGGTGATGTCCGCATTATCGAAATGAATCCGCGCGTGTCCCGCTCATCCGCCTTGGCCTCAAAAGCCACGGGTTTTCCCATCGCCAAGATTGCCGCCAAACTCGCCGTCGGCTACACGCTCGATGAGATACCGAACGACATCACGAAGAAAACTCCCGCGTCGTTCGAGCCGACCATCGATTACGTCGTTACAAAGATACCTAAATGGGCATTTGAGAAGTTTCCCGGTGCCGAGGACGTGTTGGGAACGCAGATGCGTTCGGTCGGTGAAGTGATGGCGATTGGCCGTACTTTTAAGGAAAGTTTATTTAAGGGATTACGCTCGCTTGAGGCGGTTAAACCGTTGCGTTTACAGGATGTTCCTGATGCTGAGCTACAGCGAAAACTTGCACGGCCAAATTCGCAGCGATTCTCATACATTACCTACGCCCTGCAGAACGGCTATTCGATCGACGAGGTCCATCGCCTGACAAAGATCGATCCGTGGTTTCTCGATCAGCTTTCGCAGGTGATGGAATTTCAAGCAGGTCTGGATGCCAAGCCGCTGGGCAAATATTCACCCAATGAAGTTCGAAGTGCGAAGGAGTTTGGGCTGTCGGACAGGCGGCTTTTTTATCTTTCGGGCTCGTCTGAGGCCGAAGTCCGCACGCATCGAAAGGGCTTGGGCATTGCGCCAGTCTATAAACGTGTCGACACATGCGGAGCGGAATTTGAGTCGTTTACTCCATATCTCTATTCCACCTACGAAGAAGAATGCGAGGCCGCTCCGACGGACCGGCGAAAGATCATGATCCTCGGCAGCGGGCCGAACCGTATCGGGCAGGGAATCGAGTTCGATTACTGCTGCTGCCACGCGAGCTTTGCTTTGCGAGACGCCGACTTTGAGACGATCATGGTCAACTGCAATCCGGAAACCGTTTCAACGGATTACGACACGTCCGACAGGCTGTATTTTGAGCCGCTGACGTTTGAGGATGTGATGAACATCGTCGATGTCGAGAAACCTGAGGGCGTGATCGTTCAATTTGGCGGGCAGACGCCGCTAAATCTCGCTGATCGATTGCACGCGGCGGGTGTGCCGATCATTGGGACATCGCCCGATTCTATTGACCTTGCCGAAGATCGCAAACGATTCAGCGCTCTGCTCAAGGATCTGAACATTCCGCAACCGCCGAACGGCACGGCCGTTTCGCCCGATGAGGCAAAAGCGATCGCGGCGGAGATCGGTTATCCGGTCGTCGTGCGGCCGAGTTTTGTGCTCGGCGGACGCGCAATGGCGATAGTCTATGACGAAGAGTCCCTAGACGAATACATGCGAACCGCCGTCGATGCGTCACCCGAAAAACCGATCCTTATCGACAAGTTCCTGGAGAGCGCCGGTGAGATCGATGTCGATGCGTTGGCGGATGGAGCGGGGGTCGTCATTGCCGGTATTCAGGAACATATTGAGGAAGCGGGGATTCACTCCGGCGATTCGTCCAGCGTGCTGCCGTCGCAAAAGATCGCCGCCGAGCATCTCGAAACCATACGACACTACACGACTTTGCTTGCTCACGCATTAAATGTTGTCGGGCTGATGAATATTCAGTTTGCCATCAAAGACGACCGCGTTTATGTGCTTGAGGTCAACCCGCGGGCGTCGCGGACCGTGCCCTTTGTCGCAAAAGCGACAGGCGTACCGATCGCAAAGATCGCTTCGCTCGTGATGGCGGGGAAGAATACGCTGGCGGATTTTGATCTGCCGGACGTTCTGCCCGTGCCGCTCGTATTTGTAAAATCGCCTGTCTTTCCGTTCAAGAAATTTGCCGGCGTCGATCCCGTGCTTGGCCCCGAGATGCACTCGACCGGCGAGGTCATGGGCGTTGGTGCGACGTTTGGCGAGGCATATGGAAAGGCGATGGAAGGCGCCGGGCTGCAGCTGCCGCTCGCCGGCAACGCCTTTATTTCGGTGAATAACGCCGACAAGGGCCAAGCCGTGTTGCTTGCGAGGCGTCTGAAGAATCTAGGCTTCTCGCTCGTCGCGACATACGGCACCGCCAACCGGCTCCGAGAGGTGGGGCTGGAATGCGAGAGCGTCTTCAAGGTCAACGAAGGCCGCCCGAACATCGCTGACCTCATCCGCCAGGGTGAGATCGCTCTGATCATCAACACACCGCTCGGCAAAGCGTCATTCTACGACGAACAGGCCATTCGAAAGGCCGCATTGCAGTTCAACGTGCCCTGCGTCACGACGATCACCGGTGCCGAGGCTTTGGTCGAGGCGATCGCAACCCGCAAAAACGATTCGGCCGTAACCGTTCGAAGCCTGCAGGACATTCATTCAGGCCGGTCACGCACGATTTCTCACTGAACTCTGTGTTCGCTGTGGCAAATCCCTGAGCCATTCGTTTACAATAGCGTAGCTAAATTCATATGACTGAATCGCACGATCGCGAGATCATTGGCGGACATCTGCTGGTGATCGGCGGGGCAGAGGACAAATATAATGAGCGGCGAATACTGAGGAAATTCCTTGACCTAGCTGGCGGCGAGAATGCTGAGGTGCTGATCGTGCCCGTAGCGTCGGATTTTCCTGAGTTTGCCGCGGACGTATATACGCAGGCTTTCAGGAATCTCGGCGTCGCAAATCCGCGTGTATTGCGGGCGACATCGCGTCAGGACGTTGTCAACGCAGACGTTGAACGTCTCACAGACGGGCTGAAAGGCGTTTTTATCACCGGCGGCGACCAGATGCGGCTCGTTTCCGTGCTGGGTGGAACCAAATTGGCGGCTAAGTTACGCAAGATGGTCCGCGACACGGATGTCGTCCTCGCGGGAACCAGTGCCGGTGCGGCAGCGATGAGTACGTCGATGATCGTCCGCGGAGAACCGTCCTCGCATCCGCACAAGAATGCCGTCAAGCTGTCGCCGGGGCTCGGATTCCTCAAAAACATAATCATCGATCAACATTTCACCGAGCGCGGCCGTATCAGCCGTTTGGTCACGGCCGTTTCCTACAATCCCTATAATCTTGGCATCGGCATCGATGAGAATACGGCCATCATCCTGGACGGAAAAGGTGTACTTGAGGTCTTTGGTCAAGGCTCGGCTACGATCGTTGACGGTTCAGAGATCACATTTAATGAGATAGCGGAAGTAGCTGATAACGAAAGCTTTAGCGTGTGTGGCATTCAGTTTCATGTTTTGCGTGATGGGCTGGTTTACAACTATCTCGACCGCCATCCGATCCAGCCGGAAAACGAGTTTTTGCTGCCGGATTTAGGGTAGATTCCAGATTCCAGATTCCAAATTCCAGATTGTTTGGCGTATGGCGACCATAAAGAGATTTGAAGATTTAGAAGTTTGGAAACTTGCGTTCGACTTGGCTGGTAAAATTTACGACCTGACGCAACAGGGCTCATTCAGTAAGGATTTCGCTCTACGCGATCAAATCCGGAGAAGTTCTATTTCTGTCTTCTCCAACATCGCCGAAGGGTTCGAACGAGATGGTAACAAGGAATTTGTTAACTTTCTCGCAATCGCTAAAGGATCTTGCGGGCAGGTTCGAGCGCAACTGCTCTTCGCACACGACCGGGGTTACGTTTCCGAATCGGAACTCAACATTCTGTCGGAGAAACTGATCAGAACTAGCAATCAGATAGCCGGCGTTCAAAAGTATCTTCGCGAGACGACACTCCGCGGGCGAAAGTTTGCCTGGGAATCTGGAATCTGGAATTTGGAATCATGAATATTCTTGAAATTCGCACACTTCGCGGACCGAACTATTGGAGCGGCTATTGGAAAAAGCTCATCATCATGCGCCTTGATATCGGCGCGTTCGAGACGAGACCGACGGGGAAGATCAAGGGATTTTACGACCGCATGCTCGACGTGATGCCGTCGCTAGTATCGCATGGGTGCAGTTATGGCGAAGAGGGCGGCTTTCTCAAGCGTGTAAAGGAAGGCACCTGGGCCGGTCATGTGATCGAGCACTTTGCGTTGGAATTGCAGACACTTGCGGGAATGGACACCGGCTATGGCCGGACGCGAGAGACGACAGAAAGGGGCATCTACAATGTCGTTTTCAGCTATGTTGAAGAGGAAGTCGGCCGTTTTGCGGGGCGTGCGGCTGTGCGGTTGTGGCTTGACCTGGCCGAGAAGCGGCCGGTTGACGAGATCAAAGCCGGTCTCGCCCAAGACATCCAGGAGATGCGCGAGGTTCGCGAGGACGTGCGTTTTGGGCCATCGACCGGCTCGCTGGTAGAGGAAGCCGAGAATCGCGGAATTCCGTTTATTCGCCTCAATGAGCAGTCGCTCGTTCAACTTGGCTACGGCGTCAACCAAAAGCGTATTCAGGCAACGACGACGGTCAACACGAATATGATCTCCGTCGATATTGCCGGTGACAAAGCGGCGACCAAGAAGCTTCTCGGTGACATGGGTGTCCCTGTGCCAAAAGGCTATCGAATTCGTGAGATCGGGGACCTCGAAACTACTTTAGAGCGTGTCGGCTATCCTGCTGTAATTAAACCACTTGATGGCAATCATGGTAAAGGGGCGACAGTTGGAATCAAGAACCTCGAAGAGGCCAGCGTTGCGTGGGAAAAGGCAAAGGAATATTCGCGTTGGGTGATCGTAGAACAGCAGTTGATGGGAGCCGATTTTCGGGCCCTCGTGGTAAATAACCGCCTCATTGCCGTTGCCGAACGCATACCGGCGCATGTCGTCGGTGACGGCAAGAGCACTGTCCAGGAGCTTATCGATATCACAAACGAAGACCCGCGACGCGGTTATGGGCATGAGAACGTCCTGACGGAGATCGATATCGACGGCCAGACGATGAGATGCATCACAAAGGCCGGTTACACTCTCGATACAAAGCTCAAAAAGGGCGAGATCCTTCACCTAAAAACGACCGCCAACATCTCTACCGGCGGCACGGCGATCGACTGCACTGACGAGGTGCATCCTGAGAACGTGTTTCTGTTTGAACGGATCGCAAAGATCATCGGCCTCGACGTTGCGGGCATCGATGTTATCGCCCCAAACGTCAGCGAGCCGCTGCGGGCGAGCGGCGGCGGCATCATCGAGGTAAACGCTGCACCGGGCTTTAGGATGCATCTCGCACCCAGCGACGGAATTGGCCGAAACGTTGCCGAGCACGTGATCGATATGCTCTTTCCGACGGGCACACCCGCGAGGATACCGATATTTGCCATCACAGGCACGAACGGCAAGACGACGACGACGCGCCTCATCGCTCATATTCTTAAGAACAGCGGCCGCACTGTGGGCTTTACGACGACCGACGGCACGTATATCGGCAACCAGCAGATCACGACCGGTGATAATACAGGCCCCGTGTCGGCGCAACTCGTTCTGAAAGACCCGACCGTGGACGTTGCGGTGCTTGAAACGGCCCGCGGCGGCATCATTCGCAGCGGTTTGGGATTCGATCACTGCGACATCGGAATCGTCCTAAACGTGGCGGCCGATCATCTTGGACTAAAGGACGTGCATACGCTCGAGGACCTGGCGCGGGTCAAATCGGTTGTCCCGCGAGCGGTGTCGAGGCGAGGTTTTTGCGTGCTGAATGCCGAGGACAAGCTCGTTTACGAGATGAAAGAGCTGTCGGACGGCCAGGTCGTCTGCTTCTCGATGAACGAGAATCATCCGAATATCAAACGCCGCGCCGAGCGCGGACGCGTTTCATGTGTTTACGAGAATGGCTATGTCACGATCCTGAAGGGCAAATGGAAGGTCCGCGTCGAAAAGGTCACGAACATCCCGATCACATACGGCGGCCGTGCGGAATTTATGATCCAGAACGTGCTCGCTGCGACACTGGCGTGTTTTGTCCACGGCGTTTCACTCGAAGACCTACGGGTTGGGCTGACTACATTCAACGCGGGAACGGCACAGACGCCGGGACGGCTTAATTTTGTCGAGATCGGCGACGTCACCGTGCTGATGGATTACGCACACAATCCAGCCGGACTGCGTGGGCTGGCTAATTTTATCGAAAAACTCGGCCGCAAATACCGCACCGTCGTGCTAAACGGCACGGGCGACCGACGTGACGAAGATATCATCGAGTTTGGCCAGATCGCAGGCGCGACATTTGACCGCATCGTGATCCGCCGAGGCAATTACCTTCGCGGCCGCGACGAAAAGGAAACATACGCCCTGCTGCAAAAAGGTATCGCCAAGAGCAGGAAAAAGCCCACCGTGCGCATCATCCCCGAAAGCCGCGATGCTATACATCACGCGATAAAATACGCCCGCAAGGGCGAACTCGTTGTCACCCTCGCCGACAGCGTGCCGGATGATATTGCATATGTGCA
>JAGOWF010000255.1 GCA_018060305.1 Pyrinomonadaceae bacterium | reverse complement strand
CGTATTCATGAGCTCGTTGTTCCAGTTGCCAAGTGTCGAATAAGGATCGGTCGCCGGATTGTAGTAAAAAACGTCCGTCGTGTTCGCGATCAAATTTAGGTGAACCGCCAGATCTTTTTCGTATGTCCCGTTGGTCCTGGTGAGCGTTGCATTGACAGCAGCAAGAACTAACGCAACCTGAGCCGGAGCGGTTGCCCCAAAAAAGTTGGAATATTCACCGTTGACCGACTGTGCAAGCCGCATTGTCCTGATCGTGCCGGTATTCGCCTCGGGGAGTCTGAGGCTCGACACCTGCGAGTGAATGCTCGACATCAGATTCCGCTCCTCGGTCGTGCAGGCCCACGGCAATTCGCCGCGTCGCTGACTCCTGCTGAATACCGCATAAATCGTCCGATCCTGCGAATAAGGTTCGATGTATTCATTCACCATCCCGACTCTAAAGACCGTCGTCTGGATTCCCTGCGGCGACAAGCTCAGCTTGAGCATAGCGTGACGGTCGTCAAGACCGCGGCCTGAAAAGGCCCTTATCTGCGGGAATTCTTCCTGAAGCTCCGCATCGAAATTCGAGGCCTCAAATACCTCAAATCTTTCGAGCACGCCGTCGGCGTTCGGTATCAGGATAACGGTCGAGGCCGGACTGTTGCCGGTAAGGGCGACAGGTTGATCCGTGATCGACATCAACTGAGCTTTTAGCGGTTCGACGTTGAGGTTGAACAGCCTAAACTCCGTCGGAAATGACTGCCTCGCCACAGCCTTGTCTTTGACAATGCTGTCCGTGCTGTCTGTATTTGCGCTCCAAATATTCTCCTGCGCCGTTACTGTCAGCGTCGACAATGCGATCGCTGCGATCACGAAGAGGATCAATCTACGGTTCAACTTGGTAAACATAATCTCGCTCCTTGTTTGGGTCAATTGCTTTCGCTCGCCGCCACGAACATCGGCGGCGAAGCGTAGAAAACTTACACAACGGTCCTTCTTCTCTCTTGCTTCAAAGTGAAAACTTTAGAATGTTAATCCGTATCTTAGAAAAAAAGCGTGCACTTGTCTATGCCCGCGCGTAAAAAACTTTTGCGCGGCCGAACGCTTGCCTTGAACCAACCAATCACTGACAATCGGTGTCTAATCGTTCAGAACAGTTTGAGATAGAAGTATGCCGTTTCTCTTTGCTATGCGATCTCGTCTCGCCATCGTCGCGATTGGCGCCTGCATTCTCTCTGTTGGTTTGTCGCAAGTAGCAGCCCAATCAAAGCCGCAGAAAACGACTGCGCCGCAGGGCAACGAGAAAAAGAACACTCGCCCCGACCCCAAGATCGAAGAAGAACGTCGTCGGGCCGAGGAGGAAAAGAATGCCATCGCCGACGACATTGTCGAGAAGGTCGAGGCAAAGATCGTCAACATCGACACCGTTGTCTATAACAAAAAGACCGGTCGGATAGTGACCGGCCTAACCAAAGATAATTTCACGATCCTTGAGAATGGCGTTAAGCAGCCTATCTCCGGGTTTGCCGCTCCCGAATCGCCTATTACGGTCACGCTCGTCGTCGAGTACAGCCGATGGACCGAGGTATTTGGCTCGGCCGCCGGTGGTCACTTTGAACCGGGCTTTTACGAAGTCGTGCGGCCCGTTGCGTATTTCTTGTCAAAGTTTATCAAGCCGCCGGACGATTATGCGTCGGTAATTGCTTTTGATATGCGGCCAACGCCGATCACGGATTTTACCAATGACCCACGTCAACTGAACGAAACGGTGAACATTCTTCTCAAGAACAGACCCGCATTCACCGATAACAATCTCTTTGACGCTCTCAAGTTTGCCCTTATCGGTGGCCGGGGCGATGCGGTCGTGCTGGATGATTCCAAGAGCAAGACCGCGATCTACGGCGGCATGGTGGACGTCAAGGCCAAACGGCGGGCGATCATCCTGGTCGCCTCCGGCATCGACACGTTTAGCAAGACAGGCTACGACGAGGTGCGGCATATTATACAGGAGGCGGGCGTGCCCATTTACGCCATCAGCACTGCAAACCTATTTTGCAAGCGGTACTGCGATTACCTCGACCCATCACGCGTTATGCCTGGCACGCCCGACAGGCTTACATTCCTGCAGGCCCAGAATGCAATGAATACCTTTGCCAAAGAGTCGGGCGGCGTGCATTATCCGATGACTTTTGAAGGCGAGATCCCCGGATATCTGAACTCGATAAACGGATTTCTGCGAAACCAGTATGCCCTGTCATATGACCTAACCGACGGCCATGAGCCCGGAAAGCGTTATAAACTTAACGTAAAGGTCGATGTCGATGGTGACGGTCAGAGCGATGAAAAGACATACGTCGTCCAACACAGGCCTTACTACACGATGCCATCGCAAGCCCTGGAGAAGAAATGACGCCCTGAGCGGCTGCCATCGAGAGGTTGTCTGAAAAGTCGTTCTTTCGCGGCGGAGCCGCAAAAAGATGGTAGCCAGACGTGAAACGTCTGGAAAGATTGCCTTCAAGGCACCTCGCCCTGAAGGGGCGAAAGGTCAATGTTTACGGGTGTCTGCCGCACCTTCAGTGCGGAAATCATCGTTCGCAACTTTCCAGACGTTTCACGTCTGGCTACCGTCTTTCGCGGCTCCACCGCGTAGAAGCAGACTTTTCAGACATCCTCTTTTGTTTTGTCGCAGGGCCGCCGTCTGATAGCCTTGATTATTTGTATTGATGAGCAAAAGGATCGTCGACAGCTATAGAAAGAAACTCGCCACGGAACGTGGCTATTTCACCACGCGCGTCGCCGACCTGCGCATCGCGTTGTGCTATCCAAATACTCACGCCATCGGCATGGCCAACCTCGGCCTGCATACGATGTATGAGCTGTTCAATTCGATTCCCGGCGTAGCGTGCGAACGCGTCTTTCTTCCGGATCCTGACGAATTGCGCGAATACGAGCGCACCGGCACGACGCTTCTATCACTCGAGACGCAATCGCGCGTAAAGGACTTTGACATCGTCGCCTTTTCGATCTCGTTTGAGACCGATTATCTCAACATGGCCCGGATGCTGCAGCTTTCAGGCATTCCCGTCTGGGCCGAAAAGCGGACGCATTTTGATCCGCTCGTGATCATGGGCGGAGCCGCCTCGTTCCTGAATCCTGAACCGATCGCTGAGTTCACGGACGTAATAGCCGTCGGCGAGGGCGAGGTCCTTGTCTATCAGCTTATCGATGCGGTATTCGAAAACGAGACAAAGGAAGACATCCTGCTCGCGCTCGCACAGATCGGCCGCGGATTCTATGTGCCATCGCTGTATGACGTGATCTACAACGACGACGGCACTGTTTTCGATTATCTGCCGAATCAGCCCGGTGTGCCGCAACGCGTCGGCCGAGCGCTGGCCGCCGTAAACCCAAAGGAAGGCACGCTGCGAAGGGCCCTAAAACGTGGCGAGGCGGAACTTGCCCATTTTCTCGTCAATCAGGACACATTCTGCCCATCGACATCTGTCTGGTCGCCGGAGGCCGAGATGGGCGACAGGCTGCTGGTCGAGATATCGCGTGGCTGTTCGCAGGGCTGCCGTTTCTGCTGGGCCGGATACAATTACTATCCGCCGCGGGTCGTGCCTGCAAAAGACATCCTAGCAAAGGCACGCGAATGGCGTGCCCGGACAAACAAGATCGGCCTCGTCTCGACTGCCGTCTGCGATCATCCCGAAATTTCGACGATACTGCGCGAGCTTCGCGCGATGGACTATCGTATTTCGGTGTCGAGCCTCAGGCTCGATCAGATCTCAGACGAATTGCTCGACGCACTAGTCGAATCGCGCGACCAGCAGATCGCCGTTGCTCCGGAAACGGGCTCAGACCGGCTTCGCCGCGTGATAAATAAGAACCTCACAAACGACGAGATCGTCGATATCTGCGGTGCGGTTTTCGACCGCGGCATACTCACGATCAAGCTCTACGTCATGGTCGGTCTGCCGACGGAAACCCAGGAGGACCTCGATGAGATCTTTGTCCTCGCCGAGCGCATCAAAGATCGAATGCTCGAGTCGGGCAAACGGTTTGGCCGTGCGGGTAAGATCATCGTCTCGCTCAACGGCTTTGTGCCAAAACCCAACACGCCGCTCCAATGGGACGCGATCTGCGATGAGCGTGAGCTAAAACGCCGCATTAAATACGTCTGTAAGGGG
>JAGOWF010000254.1 GCA_018060305.1 Pyrinomonadaceae bacterium | reverse complement strand
CCGTCGATCAAGACGTTTTTTGCGGATTTTGATAAGGCCGTATCCGGTAACCGAAAGGCCGAGGTTGAGGCTCTGGTCGTGCCGGGCGAGGTCACGAGATTCACAGGCGGCGTTTCGGGTTCGACCGAGCGTTGGCTGACGCAGGTGAGTCATGCCGATCGGTTGGATGCATCGACGATCCTGGTTGAGGCAAACATGACCATTAAGCTCCTCAATCGTAACGAAGAAACGGGCCTTGCAGTGTTTCGACTGGTTAAGGACGGCGCCGGCTGGAAACTTGCCGCCGTCGATATGTTCGAGGTCCGATAGCGCAAGCGCATGAACGATCATTCACCTGAAATTCTCGCTCGTGCGCGGCAGATCAAGCTGCTGCTGATGGACTGTGACGGCGTGCTGACGGACGGGCGTCTCTACTTTGGGGCGACCGGTGAGGAACTCAAGGTCTTTCACGCCCGCGACGGACAGGGCTTGGTCACGTGGCATGCGGCCGGTTTTCGTTCTGGAATTATTAGCGGCCGCAACTCGCCGATGGTCGATATGCGGGCCAAACAGCTTGGCGTCGGCTTCATCTATCAAGGCAGAAAGGAGAAGGTCTCGGCCCTGAACGAACTGATCCTGGAGGCAGGCGTCATTCGCGAGGAAGTTGCATACATCGGTGACGACACGCCCGACGCCGAGGTCTTCCCGTTTGTCGGCCTCGCAGTCGCGGTCGCCGACGCGCATGATGCGGTCCGGTCCGCAGCCCATCTCGTGACGAGAAACATGGGCGGGCGTGGTGCGATCCGAGAGGTGGTCGATCTGTTGCTCTCGGCGAAAAAGAATTAGGGAATCCAGCCAAACCCGTGCTATTATTCCGGTCAAAAGCGGGCGTAACTCAGTGGTAGAGTGTCAGCTTCCCAAGCTGAAAGTCGCGAGTTCGACCCTCGTCGCCCGCTCCACTTCAAATAGGCTGTCGGATGAAGGTTCGTGATGTCTTGAAATTGCTCAATAGCAATGGATGGTATTTGGTTGTAACCGAGGGCAGCCACCGTCAATTGAAGCATCCTCTCAAAAAAGGACGCGTGACGGTTCCGGGAAAGCCGAATCACGATCTACCAGTTGGCACCCTAAACAGTATCTTGCGTCAGGCAAGGCTCAAGAAATAGGAGATCGTAATGATGCGTTACGCAATTGTTATAGAAAAGGCAGAAAATAATTATTCTGCATACGTTCCGGATCTGTTGGGTTGCGTAGCAACCGGGGAAACCGTCGAAGAAACTGAGAAGGAAATTCGAGAGGCGATCGATCTGCATCTACGCGGGATGAGGGAGGACGGAATACCTATCCCACAGCCAAGCGTCCAAGTTGATTATGTGGACCTTGTAGCATAGCCGTCGCCCGCAGAGCCGAGCGAACAAGATCATTGAGAAATGGATCGAATACTTCATACGACACAAGGAAATCCAGGCCGAGGTCATTACGCGCAGAATCAGGTAGAACTTCCAAAGGATGCTGTTGTTGACGTAGTTTCGGCGCAAAAGGTATCGGATTATATCCTTGACTGCGATTTAGTGATGGCCACGAAATTTGCGTGAATTTCGAGGTGTTTTGGAAGGATCACGAAACCCGCATATTCGCCGGTATCTAGAACAGGAGAGGTTCGATGACTTTCGAATCGAGGACGGCGACTTAGTTTGGGACGATTACGAACTCTGCTTTCCGATCATCGACCTCTATGAAGGAAATGTCTGATCAGCGTGTCAGATGTCCAAGCTGAAAGTCGCGAGTTCGATTTGCGCCGCCCGCTCTATGATCCTGATACTCTAGGGAGCCTCACACAATGCACATACAAAACCTGCGGTCCGCTTTCACTACGCTCAGAGGACTACTCTTCGTCTTATTTCTGTTACCCGCGGCGATCCATGCGCAGGCCACATTCAAGCCGGGCGATAGGGTCGAGGTATCGCCGATGATGCTCAAGGCCGACCGTTATTATCAGCAATGCCGGGTAGTGAATGTTGATCCGAACGGCAGCTCTTACACCGTCAATTGCAGCGGCACTGAATACGTTGTCGGCAAAGCGTTCGTCCGCTCCGCTGCCAACGCGCCGGCCGAGCCTGACGGCAACCCGCCGGCTGCGAATGGAACCGTTACGGGACCGCAGCCCGTGGCCGCCGGCGCATACAAGGTCGGCGCACGCGTGCTCGCGAGCGTCAGTGGGCTCAAAGGCGAGAAATACTATCGCCCATGCACCGTTAAAGGCCCGCTGAAAAATAATGCCTACTCGCTAAGGTGTGATGCCTGGAGAGGAATGCTCGCAAACGACTTCGCCGTTCGTCCGGATTGGATCAAGACATGGGACGCACCGACTCCCGAACCCGCGACCGATTGCCCGTTCACCAAGGCCTATGCGAAGCCCGCAAGGAATGCGGCCCCGTCGGCCGCGTTATTCAAGAGCGTGATATTCCATCAGCAGAATGCAGTCCAGGATTTTTACGATTTTGGGGTCACTTTTATGACGTTCAGCCTCGGGCGCGTTTTCAAGAACAGCCAGGTCAGCATCCTTATGCGTGACGTCGATACTGCTCCGCTCGGGACAACCATCCACGACGTCAAAACCCGTGAGATGATCTGCCAGAAATCGTCAACGATCATAAAACGCTGGATCCGCGACATCGGGTACGCCTGCTATAAGGACGGCACCGGCGAATGGGCCTGCAAGAATGGCGCCCCGAAATACATAGAGCAGACATCGATTCCGATAGATTAGAGTGACAACTCGATCTGCTCAGAACGAGCAGGATCGTTATCGCATGGACAGTCGAGAAGAGAGTTGGCAACGCCATCTCGATCGGCGACATCGTATTCGGCTCGATCAGATTCGGGCGGATTTTGCCGAGAGAGCGAAAGTTTCAAAGCGGCTGTCCATGCGGTTTATAGGCGGCCGCCTTGACAAAGCCTGAGGTTGATAAGAGAATCATAAATTGCTTTTGGGCACAGCTTTTTGGCTGAATTGATAATAAATGCAATAAGTCGCGATTTGCGGTTGACAAGGGTCACGACTTCTGTATAATCAATAGTTTCGCCTCTGGAGAAGTTTTTAGGAGAGCGAAGTAAAAGAAGTTGATATTTGAAAACTAGATATGCGTGTCCATGTGTTAATTCGTATGAACAACAAATAAGTCTAGCTTGTCGCAAGACAAGTTAAACTTCCCGCTGGATCTTCACGGATCCGGCACAAAATGAACTAGGAAACTAACGAGAGTTTGATCCTGGCTCAGAATCAACGCTGGCGGCGTGCCTCAGACATGCAAGTCGAACGATTAAAGCTCTCTTCGGAGAGTGCATAGAGTGGCGCACGGGTGAGTAACACGTAAGTAATCTACCTTCGAGTGGGGAATAACAGTCGGAAACGGCTGCTAATACCGCATAATGCAGCGGCACCTAATGGTGACAGTTGTTAAAGGAGCAATCCGCTTGAAGAGGAGCTTGCGGCAGATTAGCTAGTTGGTAAGGTAATGGCTTACCAAGGCTTCGATCTGTAACCGGTCTAAGAGGACGGTCGGTCACACTGACACTGAATAACGGGTCAGACTCCTACGGGAGGCAGCAGTCGGGAATTTTGGGCAATGGGCGAAAGCCTGACCCAGCAACGCCGCGTGAAGGATGAAGTATTTCGGTATGTAAACTTCGAAAGAATGGGAAGAATCAATGACGGTACCATTTATAAGGTCCGGCTAACTACGTGCCAGCAGCCGCGGTAATACGTAGGGACCAAGCGTTGTTCGGATTTACTGGGCGTAAAGGGCGCGTAGGCGGCTTGTCAAGTCACTTGTGAAATCTCCGGGCTTAACCCGGAACGGCCAAGTGAAACTGACATGCTAGAGTGCAGAAGGGGCAATCGGAATTCTCGGTGTAGCGGTGAAATGCGTAGATATCGAGAGGAACACCTGAGGTGAAGACGGGTTGCTGGGCTGACACTGACGCTGAGGCGCGAAAGCCAGGGGAGCAAACGGGATTAGATACCCCGGTAGTCCTGGCCCTAAACGATGAATACTTGGTGTCTGGAGTTATTAGTGCTCCGGGTGCCGTCGCTAACGTTTTTAGTATTCCGCCTGGGGAGTACGCTCGCAAGAGTGAAACTCAAAGGAATTGACGGGGACCCGCACAAGCGGTGGAGCATGTGGTTTAATTCGACGCAAC
>JAGOWF010000040.1 GCA_018060305.1 Pyrinomonadaceae bacterium | reverse complement strand
AAGCCGCAATGCGGACGATCGAGGGAACGGCGAAGAGCATGGGGCTCACTGTAGAAGGATAGACAGATTTTGGATTTGTGATTTGGGATTTTAGATTTTAATCCAAAATCGGCGATCTAAAATCCAAAATAGGGAGGAAATCGTAAGATTTCCGCTAACACCTGGAGGTAAAATGAAACGAGGCAAGAAATACCTTGCCGCTCTCGAGAAAGTCGAGGCCGGCAGGAAACACACACTCGACGAAGCGGTCTCGAAACTGAAAGAGATCGCCTTCGCCAACTTCGACGAAACAGTTGAACTGACAATGTGGCTCGGCGTCGATCCGCGTAAAGCGGACCAGCTCGTCCGGGGCACGATCGTGCTTCCGCATGGGCTTGGAGGCGCGGCCAAAAAGGTCGTTGTCGTCGCCCAGGGCGACAAGATCCGCGAGGCGCAGGAAGCGGGAGCGGACGAGGCCGGCGGCGATGATATCGTTGACAAGATCAAGGGCGGCTGGCTCGACTTTGACGCGTTGATCGCGACGCCCGACATGATGGGCAAGGTCGGCCAGTTGGGTAAACTGCTCGGCCCGCGCGGCCTGATGCCGAACCCGAAGACCGGCACCGTCACGATGGATGTCAAGACCGCTATCGAAGAGACCAAGGCCGGTAAGGTCGAGTATCGCGTCGATAAAACAGGCGTTATTCACTCGCCGGTGGGCAAGGTCTCGTTCGACGACGCAAAACTCGTAGAGAACACAAAAGTTCTTATCAACGCGGTGATGAAGGCCAAGCCGACCACCGCTAAAGGCCGTTATCTAAAGAAGATAAACCTGGCCGCCACCATGAGCCCGGGCGTCTTGCTCGATGAATTGGCATACGCGTAGTAAGGAGGCACTGTCAGAACCGGGAGCAATAGCGACTGGGTTTCGACGAGTAAGACAATGAAATCAAGAGAAACAAAAGCAACAGATCTGGCCGCCCTTACGGAATCGCTCGCCGCGTCAAAATCCGCGATGATCGTAAGCTTTACAGGCCTGACGGTCACGAAGGATCAGGAATTTCGCAACAGTGTTCGCGAGGCCGGGGCGAAGTATGAGGTCGTTAAGAATACACTCGCCCGTATCGCGGTCAAAGGAACGCAGTACGAGGAGGTGAGCGAACACTTCAAGGGCGTCACCGCCATCGCGTGGACCGAGAACGATCCGGTTGTCCTCACGAAAGCAATTTCGAAGTTCATGAAGGACAACGCCGATATCTACACGTTCAAAACAGGCGTCGTGGACGGCAAAGTGGTCGATCTCACACAGTTGACGACGATCGCGAATCTACCGAGCAAGGAAGAGCTTATTTCCAAGCTTATGTGGGTGCTCAATAGCGGAGCCCAGCGTCTGGTCACGGTAATCAACGCCGTGCCCCGCGACCTGGCTGTCGTCATCAAGCAGATCGGCGATCAGGATGGCCGCGACGCCGGAGCACCGGAACCGGCACCGGCAGCCGAAGCCGCTCCTGCTGAAGAAATATCGGCCGTAGAAGCTGAGGCACGGGTCGAAGCGGCCGCCGAGGAAGCTCCGGCTGCCGAAGCGGAAGCGCCGGCTGAGGCCGCAGTTGAAGAGGCTGCTCCGGCTGAGGCCGCGACCGAAGCACAGGAAGAGGCCGTCGCCGCCGCTCCGGAAGATGCCGTCGAGGGAGCCGTCGAGGAAGCTCCGGCAGAGGAAGCTCCGGCAGAAGAGCCGGCAGCGGAATAGAGTTTTTGAGATCTGCGGATCTCAAGCGAATTTGAGATTTCAGATTTCAAATTTGAGATTGCGGGCCTGGCCCGCGTGAGCCGTACCAAGGTAAAACGAGCCAATGTGTTGTCAGGCACTGAGGCTTCGGGCAGAAGGCGGAGGAGATGCAAACCCGAGCCCCAACGTCCCTGGGTTCTAGCGGCCAAGAGCGAATGCGGAATGCACAGTGCAGAATGCAAAATTCTGTCAAGGCTTTCGATTCGCGAATAACCGACGGGCATTATGCATTTTGCATTGTGCATTCGTCATTGAATACAGAACCCTAAACAGGAGATAGAAAATATCATGGCAGTTACAAAAGCAGATGTGGTTGAGTATTTGAAGGGAATGTCGCTTCTAGAAGCGTCAGAACTCGTCAAGGAACTCGAGGAAGTGTTTGGCGTGTCGGCTGCGGCCGCGGCGCCTATGATGATGGCGGCGGGTGCCGGTGCAGGCGGCGGTGACGCGGCTCCTGCGGCCGAGGAGAAAGATTCATTTGATGTAGTTCTCACTTCGGCCGGCGGCAACAAGATCGCCGTTATCAAGGTCGTCCGTGAGGTCGTCGCCGGACTTGGCCTCAAGGAGGCCAAGGACCTTGTCGATGGAGCCCCCAAGGCACTCAAGGAAGGCGTTTCTAAGGCCGAGGCCGAAGAGATCAAGGGCAAGCTAACCGAGGCAGGCGCGAGCGTCGAGCTCAAATAGCCGCCGCTTTACGCTATTCGCCAAGAGCAGAGGCGCTTCACGCAAGCGAAGCGCCTCTCTTTACGGGCGAAAATGTATTCACCAAGCGCGGTCGTCTGTCCTTGTATTGGCGATATTTTGTTGGTAAACTAATAGTTTCGCATCACGCCCGCAAGGCAGGACTAGCGAATACCGGCACCGCCGGAGTTGGAAACTATCTTATTTTTCAATAGTTTCCGTTGTTTTTGACGCGGCCGTTTATGCCGCAGGCAAGTGGAGAGTTGGTGGCCCTTTTTAGGCACGCTCGTAAATTTAATATCTAGCGGAAACTGCTAATAAGCGGTCTGGGCAAACTTTACCCTCGACCGCATTTGCCGTCTTTTTCGCACCGATTTCGGGGGAGTCGAACTTTACGTGAATCGTAACAGCATCGGCGCCGGAAATCAATAAGTTTTTTATAAGCCCGCTATCGATCATATGATGAACAATCCTCTACAGAACAACTCGAAGGGACTTGGGGTCAGGACAAGCAAGGCGCCCGAGCGTGTTGATTTTTCAAAGATCTATACATCCGCCCAGATCCCCAATCTGATCGAGGTCCAGCGCGAATCCTACAACCGATTCCTGCAGATGGACCTCATCCCGGAGGAACGCGACTTTATTGGGCTGCAGTCGGTGTTCTCGTCTATCTTTCCGGTTTCGGATTTTCGTGAGACGGCCACGCTCGAATATGTCGAATATCAGATCGGCAACTGGCAATGCAAGTGCGGCAACCTCGAAGGCCTCGAGCACCTGCGTGCCAACTGTAAGAACTGCTCTGCAAAGATAAAGGTCGATCCGTTTAATCCGGCCGAAGTGCTCTGTAAAAACTGCGGCACCTTTAACACCGTGCGGCCCAATCTCTGCAACAACTGCGGCGAGCCGGTCGGCCTCAAGCACAAGCACGACCAACAGGAATGTCAGGAGCGAGGCATGTCATACAGCGTCCCGCTCAAGGTCAAGATCCGCCTGACGGTTTACGACAAGGACGCCGAGACGGGCGTAGCGACGGTTCGCGACATCAAGGAAGAAGACGTTTTCTTTGGCGAGATACCGCTGATGACCGACAACGGCACGTTCATCATCAACGGCACCGAACGAGTGATCGTATCGCAGCTTCACCGCAGCCCTGGCGTTTTCTTTAAGGGCGACCGTGACGAATACCTCGCAAAGATCATTCCCTACCGCGGTTCGTGGGTCGAGTTCGAATATGACCAGAAGGGTTTGCTCCACGCTCGCCTCGGCAAGCGAAAGATCATCGCGACCGTATTCCTGCGTGCGTTGGGCCTATGGCTGAATCCGCAGATCGATATGAAGACCGTCTCGGACAACATCCTCGAGGAGGTCGTCAAGAACGCCGAGTATTCGAATGCGAGCATTCTTAAGCTCTTTTACGCGATCGATGAGGTCGTCATCGCAAAGGGCAAGACCTCGATGCGGGTCAAGCCTGAGGGCGACACGCACATCGTCGGCATTCGCGCCGAAGAGGATATCAAGGACAAAAAAGAAGACGTCGTCCGCAAGGGCAAAAAGATCACCAAGGCAGGGCTTGCCGACCTTCGCCGAATGGGCAAGGAAACGGTCGAGATCGCTGCGGCCGACCTCGAAGGAGCTTTCGCTCTCGATGACATTGTTAACACCGAGACGGGCGAGGTCATTGTCGAGTCAAACTCCGAGATCACCACCGGACTGCTGACGCAGATCATCGAGGAAGGTGTAACGAGTTTTTCGGTCTTCTTCCCGCGGCGTGACGTTATCGGCGAGATCGTCTCGGCGACGATCAGGAAAGACCCGATCGGCAAGCCGGTCGATGCCTTGCTTGAGATCTATCGCAAGATGCGGCCCGGCGACCCGCCGACCGTTCCGACAGCTTATCGGCTGCTCGAAGGGATGTTCTTTGACACGCGCCGGTTTGACCTGTCGCGCGTCGGACGCCTTAAATTCAACATCAAGATGGGCAGGCCTGATCACGATCGCCTGACCGATCCGCTGTTGGCACCGACCGATTTTCTCGAAGTGGTCAAATACCTACTTCGGATGAAGAGGGACAGCGACAACTATTATCAGGACGACATCGACCACCTCGGCAACCGCCGCGTTCGTGCCGTCGGCGAACTGCTTGAGAATCAGTTTCGCATCGGCCTCGAACGCATGGAGCGGGCGATCAAAGAGAAGATGTCCATTCAGCAGGACATGTTCACGACGATGCCGCGCGATCTGGTCAACGCAAAGCCGGTAACGGCGGCCGTTCGCGAGTTTTTTGGCTCGTCGCAGTTGTCGCAGTTCATGGACCAGACGAATCCGCTGTCTGAGATCACTCACAAACGCCGCCTGTCGGCTCTTGGGCCGGGCGGTTTGTCGCGTGAGCGAGCAGGCTTTGAGGTCCGTGACGTGCACCCGACCCACTACGGCCGCATCTGCCCGATCGAGACGCCTGAAGGGCCGAACATCGGCCTCATCTCGTCGCTATCGTGCTTTGCGCGCATCAACGAGTTCGGTTTTATCGAATCGCCCTATCGCAAGGTCGTTGACGGCCGCGTGATCGAGTATGTGTTGGTCAAGAACGGCGGCGACACGAAATTCAAGCCCGGCGAGCATGTGCCGCTGGAGGACGTCGAGTCGGCAAACAAACGTGTCAAGGACGGTAAAAAAGCCGATGTCGAGCCATTTCCATTCTATTTGACAGCTTGGGAAGAGGATCGTTACATCATCGGCCAGGCCAATATCGAGCTGGACGAGAAAGGCAACTTCGTCAACGAGCGTAACGCCGCAAGGCAGAAAGGTGAATTCATTACGGCCGACAAGATGGACATCCAATACATGGACGTCTCGCCTAAGCAGCTCGTGTCGGTCGCGGCATCGTTGATCCCGTTCCTTGAGAATGATGACGCGAACCGCGCCCTGATGGGATCGAACATGCAACGCCAGTCAGTGCCGCTCCTCTGTGCCGAATCGCCGTATGTTGGGACCGGTATGGAGAAGATCGCGGCCCGCGACTCGGGCGCAGTCGTTATCGCAAAGCGAAACGGCGTTGTCGATTATGTCGATAGCGAACGCATTATCGTTAAGGCCGACCATCAGGTGGACGGCACCATCTCTCGCGAGGTGACAGCCGACATCTATTCGCTGGTCAAATTCAAGCGTTCTAATCAGAACACATGTATCAACCAGCGGCCCATCGTTCAGGTCGGCGAGCGTGTCATCAAGGGGCAGGTCATCGCCGACGGCCCGTGCACCGACCGAGGCGAACTCGCGTTGGGACGCAACGTGCTGGTAGCTTTCATGCCGTGGCGCGGTTACAACTTTGAGGATGCGATCCTGGTCAGCGAACGGCTCGTGCGTGACGACTATTACACGTCGATCCATATCGAGGAGCTCGAGATCGAGGCCCGCGACACAAAGCTTGGCCCCGAAGAGATCACCCGCGATATTCCGAACATCGGCGAGAACATGCTGCGCGACCTCGATGAGAGCGGCATCATTCGCATCGGTGCACAGGTCAAGCCGAGCAGCGTTCTGGTCGGCAAGGTCACGCCCAAAGGCGAGACGCAGCTTACCGCCGAGGAAAAACTCCTCCGCGCGATCTTTGGCGAAAAGGCGGGCGACGTTAAGGATGCCTCGCTGACGTGTCCTCCGGGCATCGACGGCACAGTCGTTGACGTTCAGATCTTTACTCGCAAGGGCCAGGACAAGGACGACCGCTCGCTCGATATCGAAGGGATGGAAGAGGGCGCTCTGCATCGCGATCTCGACGATGAGGTCCGCATCCTTCAGGAACAGCGCGATGAGCGTATCTATGAGCTCTTTGACGGCCGCAAGCTTAACAAAGACCTTGTTGACGGCAAAGACGTTTTGATCAAAAAGGGCACGACCCTTTCGCGAGAGACGCTGGCCGGCATCGAGACAAAACTGCTTCGCAAGGCCGACGTCGCTTCCGGCTCGGTCGATATTGCCGGTGAGATAAAGGAATACGAACAGCGAACCGAACGCCAGATCAACATTCTTCGCGACATCTACGACGAAAAGATCACCAAGCTCAAGCAGGGCGACGAACTGCCGCCGGGCGTGATCAAGATGGTCAAGGTCTTTGTCGCGATGAAGCGCAAGCTCAGCGTCGGTGACAAGATGGCAGGCCGCCACGGCAACAAGGGCGTCATCGCCCGCATTCTTCCTGAGGAAGATATGCCGTATCTGCCCGACGGCACGCCGGTTGAGATCGTTCTAAATCCACTCGGCGTGCCCTCGCGAATGAACGTCGGACAGATCCTCGAGACACATCTCGGGTGGACGGCACGCGTGCTCGGGCTGCATTTTGCAACGCCTGTTTTTGACGGCGCTACCGAGAACGAGATCAAGGAATACATCAATAAGGCCAATCGGCGTTACGACGATCTGAAGCTGCCGCCCTCGGTCGGCCCTTCGGGCAAGACGCGTCTCTATGACGGCCTGACCGGCGAGGCGTTTGAGCAAAAGGTCTGCGTGGGCTACATCTATATGCTCAAGTTGTCGCACCTTGTTGACGACAAGATACACGCACGCTCGATCGGCCCATATTCGCTCATCACGCAGCAGCCGCTGGGCGGTAAGGCACAGTTTGGCGGACAGCGTTTTGGCGAAATGGAGGTCTGGGCTCTCGAGGCCTACGGCGCGGCTCACATCCTGCAGGAACTTCTCACATGCAAATCCGACGACGTGGCCGGCCGGTCAAAGATCTACGAGACGATCGTCAAGGGCGTTTCAAACTTCGAGCCCGGCATACCGGAATCGTTCAACGTGCTGGTGCGCGAGCTGCAATCGCTCTGCCTCGACGTTGAGCTTATTCAGGAGCACGAAATTGATCCTGAAGAAGTGGTTGCCGGCGTGGATGCCCTGGTCGGGGTTGATTAGTTCATCGAGCTCATAGAGTTCATAGAGTAACGACCTAACTCTATGAACTCTCCAAACTCTACAAACTCTGCGAACTCATATATTTATGTTTCGATTTAACGAAGGCACAAAGACACAATTGACCGCAAATTACGAGGCGATCCGCATCTCGCTTGCGTCGCCTGAGCGTATTCGCTCGTGGTCGCACGGCGAGGTGACAAAGCCCGAGACGATAAACTATCGGACGTTCAAGCCTGAGCGTGACGGGCTGTTCTGTGCCCGCATTTTCGGGCCGGTCTCGGATTGGGAATGTCTCTGCGGCAAATATAAGCGGATGAAGCACCGCGGCGTCATCTGCGACAAATGCGGCGTCGAGGTCACCCAAAGCAAGGTCCGCCGCGAGCGGCTCGGCCACATCGAGCTGGCGTCGCCGTGCTCGCATGTGTGGTTCTTTAAGGGACTGCCGTCGCGCATCGGTCATCTTCTCGATATCACCCTGCGCGATCTCGAAAAGATCCTTTACTTTGAGACATATATCGTCGTCGATCCGGGCGATGTGCCCGACCTCAAGCAAAAGGACCTGCTCAACGACGAACGCTTTCGCGAGCTAAGCCGCGAATACCCGGCAGGCTTTATCGCCAAGATGGGTGCCGAAGCGATCAAAGACCTGCTCGGCCAGATCGACATTCCGGAGCTCGTTGACGACCTGCGTCAGAGAATGAGAGATGAGACGTCGCAGCAGAAAAAACTCAAGTATTCAAAGCGGCTCAAGGTGGCAAACTCCTTCTTGCGTTCGCAGAATAATCCTACATGGATGATCCTCGACGTCATTCCGGTGATCCCGCCCGAGCTTCGGCCGCTCGTGCCCCTTGACGGCGGACGCTTTGCGACGAGCGATCTCAATGACCTCTATCGCCGCGTCATCAACCGCAATAACCGGCTAAAGAAGCTCATCGAGCTCAAGGCCCCTGAGGTCATCGTCCGCAACGAAAAGCGCATGCTTCAGGAGGCCGTCGATGCCCTCTTCGACAACGGCCGCCGCGGACGCGTGCTGCGCGGTGCGAATAATCGCCCGCTCAAATCGCTGTCTGGCACGCTCAAGGGCAAGCAGGGGCGTTTTCGCCAAAACCTGCTCGGCAAGCGCGTCGATTATTCAGGCCGTTCGGTGATCGTCGTCGGGCCGGAGCTAAAACTGCACCAGTGCGGCCTGCCCAAAAAGATGGCGCTTGAGCTATTCAAGCCGTTTATCTACAACAAGCTCGAGAAGGAAGGACACGCGGCCACGATCAAACAGGCTCGCGAAATGGTCGAGCGGCAGGAGTCGATCGTTTGGGACATCCTCGAGGACGTCATTCGTGAGCATCCTGTGCTTCTTAACCGCGCACCGACGCTGCACCGTCTGGGCATCCAGGCATTCGAGCCGGTGCTGGTCGAGGGCAAGGCGATCAAGATCCATCCGCTGGTCTGCACGGCGTTCAACGCTGACTTTGACGGTGACCAGATGGCCGTGCACATACCGCTGTCTGCCGAGGCACAGATCGAGGCAAGCGTGCTGATGCTTGCGTCAAAGAATCTGCGCAGCCCGGCAAGCGGCCAGCCGATCGCTGTTCCGTCGCAGGACATCGTTCTCGGATGTTATTACCTCACTCTTGGCCGCGACGGCATCAAGGGCGAGGGCAAGGCTTTCTCGTCTGTCGATGACGTGCTGCTCGCACTCGACGCAGGTGTCGTCGAGACACAGACAAAGATCAGGCTCCGTTGGAAGGGCGACCTCATCGATCTTACGATCGAGCACAACAATCAGGACGTTCTGCGTGCCTCCGTTCGCGAAAATGTCGATCAGGTGATCGATACGACCGTCGGCCGCGTCATCTTTAACGAACGACTGATCCGCGACGGCCTGCCGTACGTCAATGGCGTGCTCAAGAAAAAGGGCCTGCAATCGCTTGTGACCTATTCGCAGATGCGTTTGGGCGACGAGGCGACCGTTGCTCTGCTCGACGACCTGAAGACAATGGGCTTTCTTTACGCGACAAAGGCCGGCGTCTCGATCGGTATCGACGATATGGTCACGCCGCCGAGCAAGAAAGGAATTATCGAAAAGGCGCTCAAGGAGGTCGAAAAGCTCCGCAAGCAGTATGAGGATGCGACCATGACCGACCTCGAGCGGACAAATAAGGTCACGGCCATCTGGTCCGATGTAACCGACCATGTCGCTCAGGAAATGTTCAAGGCTATGCATACCCGAGAGCAGGAGCGCAACGAGCTAAATCCGATCCTCGTCATGGCTGACTCAGGTGCTCGAGGCTCCGACGCCCAGATCCGTCAGCTTGCCGGTATGCGCGGCCTTATGGCCAAGCCGTCGGGTGAGATCATCGAGAATCCTATTCTCGCAAACTTCCGCGAGGGCCTCGACGTGCTGCAATACTTTATCTCCACGCACGGCGCTCGTAAGGGCCTAGCCGATACGGCGCTCAAGACCGCTGACTCAGGCTATCTCACGCGCCGCCTCGTGGACGTCGCCCAGGACGTGATCGTCTCAGAGGATGATTGCGGAACGCTCAAGGGCGTCTGGACCGAGGCCATCATCCGCAACGGCGAAGAGGTCGAGAGTCTGCGTGACCGCATCGTCGGCTACACCGCGCTCGATGACGTCATCGATCCGGTGGACGGCACGGGTATCGTCAATGCCAACGACGAGATATCAGAGGACGTTGCGGGCCACATACAGCTATCGGGCCTGCAGCGCATCCGCATTCGCAGCCCGTTGACGTGTGAGGCACGCCGCGGCGTCTGTGTGAGGTGCTACGGCCGTAATCTGGCCACCGGAAACATCGTGGAGATCGGCGAAGCGGTCGGTGTTATCGCGGCCCAGTCGATCGGCGAACCCGGCACGCAGCTTACGATGCGCACGTTCCACGTCGGCGGCACGGCCCGTCTCGAACAGGAGACCAAGCACGCCGCCGCGATGGACGGGACCGTTCGGTTCAGCTCCGAGATGAAGGTTATCAAAAACCGCGCCGGCGAATTCGTCAGCATGCGCCGCCAGTCAGAGATCGCTCTTGTCGATGATCGCGGCCGTGAGGTCGCCCATTACAAGGTGGTTTACGGTGCGCAAGTCCACGTTAAGGACGGGCAAAAAGTGAAAGAGGATGATGTGCTCGTCACATGGGACCCGTTCACGTTTGCGATCCTTACCGAGGAATCGGGGACCATTAAGTATCAGGACCTCAAGGAAGGCAAGACGGTCGAGGAAGAGATCGACAAGGTCACAGGCCAGAAACGTCTCGTCGTAAAGGACTCGGACGAGAAGAATCAGCCTCGTATCGAGATTCGCAGCGGCAACAACAAGGTCCTAAAGACCTATCAGATGCCGATCCGGGCCAACCTGATCGTTGATGACGCCGACGCCGTAAAGGCAGGCGATATCATTGCCAAGATCCCGCGTGAGACCACCAAGACAAAGGACATCGTCGGCGGCCTGCCGCGTGTCGTCGAGCTTTTTGAGGCACGACGTCCGGGCGAGACCGCGGTCATGTCAGAGATCAACGGCGTGGTCAAATTCGGCCCGATCGCAAAGGGTAAGCGTAAACTTATCATTACCGGCGACGACGGCAGCGAACGCGAATACGACATACCGCGCGGCACGCACATCAACGTGCAGGAAGACGACCGTGTGCGTTCTGGCGAACCGCTCATGGACGGCCCGCTCAACCCGCACGACATTCTTCGCGTGTTGGGAATGGAGGCACTGCAGAACTATCTCGTGAACGAGATCCAGGAGGTCTATCGTCTGCAGGGCGTGAACATCAACGATAAACACATCGAGGTGATCGTTCGCCAGATGCTTCGCTGGGTCAAGATCAAGGAGGTCGGTGATACCGAATTCCTGCTCGAGGAACAGGTCGATCGATTTCGGTATGAGACGGAGAATCGCCGCGTCGTCGAAGACGGCGGCAAGCCCGCCGTCGGTGACCCGCTGCTGCTCGGTATCACAAAGGCTTCGCTATCGACCGATTCGTTCATCTCGGCGGCGAGCTTCCAGGAGACGACTCGAGTGCTCACCGAGGCGGCGATCTCAGGCCGCATCGACTACCTGCGAGGCCTAAAGGAGAACGTCATCATGGGACGGCTGATACCTGCCGGTACCGGGCTGAAGCATTACCGCAACGTCGAGGTTGCTTACGATGCGACGCAGAACCGCAAGCAGGAGGATGAGTTTGACGAAATGGGCGACAACCTCCGCGGAGGCATCGAAATACCGCTGATCGGACAGCTCCTGAGCGGTGACAACGCCGAGGTTACTGATATCGGCGTGGAGATCGACGACGAGTCCGTCGAGGAATTCGACATTGACGAGGCAATGAAGATCGACGCCGAGGATGATGACGAACTATAAACCTCGCCGCAAATGAACAAACAAGGGGCCCGAAACGTGACAGCGTTCCGGGCCTTTTACTTCATACCTTTGTCCAGGGCTTTAAAATTGTAACGCAGCAGGAAGCGCATTGGCAGCGTCTTGCCGTTGCGTTCGGCCGGCCGCCAATTCATTGTGCGGACGGCTCGTTCGACCGACTCGTCCAAACCAAAGCCCGCCCAGCGATCTATCTCAGTCCGAAGTATCGTGCCGTCGGCTGCCAGATCGACCCAGATATCGACTGTCGCGGCCACGTCGTAGAATGCCGCTTCGGCGGTGTATTCGGGCTTGATCCTGCGGTAAGGAATGGGAGCGCGAAACCGCTCGTTCTTCGGAACGTCGCCCTCGGGCACTTGCTCCATCTTTGGCGGCTCGGGTTCGATGAGTTCGGCCTTGGCCGTCTTAGCCCATGTCAACCGCAGTTCGTCGGCCAGGGTGGGAACCGCGCGGTCTCGTGCTTCCTCCGCCGCCGCTGCGGTCGGGGCTTCATGTATCAGCGCTTTCCACAAGGTAAGCCTTCCGCTTCGGGCACTGATGAGATAAATGAATGCCGCGGACTCGTAGTATTCGGGCCGTGCCGAAGAGCTGCGTCGGAGCGTAGCCGCCCGCACCATTACCAATGCATCGCATCCGATCGCCGCCGCGACCGTTCGCGCGTCGTCGCGTGTCATGTTAAACGGACTCTCGGGATGAGTCGCTGAGGACGCTGCTCTTACTAACGATGCGTCGAGCACCTCATGCCTTTTGCCTATCTCCGCCGCAAGGCGATCTGCAAAGGCGACACTTGCTGCGGCGTCATCGGGAGCGATGAGCGCGAACCGCTGCGCCGACACCTGAATGCACGACACCATGAGCACCAGCAAACATATGCCTGCGCGTCTAAGCATGGTAGAGGGCCAAAACCGCGTCTTTTACTTCTCCCGGAAAGCATATTCGGTGAATGCGATAGCCTTCCTGCAGGCCGCGAACGGCCGGACTCACCTCCGATATCTCGCGTATCGAAGGCCGCGAATAGCCCTCCTCGACAAAGATCAGGTCTTTTGTGTCGGACGAATGCTTTGAATAAAAAGAGTACGACGCATCACCGGCCTCGTCTTCCACAAAGTAATGTTCCGCATCAAAGCCGGCCCCCTGAACCACAGCGCGAGCCGCGGCAACAAAGGCCGGGCGTTCATCTTCTGGCATATCGAGGTCAAGTGCCTTAAAGAGTCGCCGGTCGAGGAATCGAGCGGCGAGATCGGCAAGGATCGTGTCGCGGGATGATCGCCACCGCTTGATACTGTACAAGATGTCGTTATCGTCCAACTCAAGATGGGCCTTGAGGTCAAGTTTTTCGCCCGCCAATACTCGTTCCATCGCCGTCCCGTCAGCACGCCAGTTAAGATCGCCCGTCGCAAACAAGGCCATCGCCCGTTTGATCAGCATCCTCAGAACGGCCTCGGCCGAGCGTAGCGTTCGGTGAAAATATACCTGGCGATACATATAGTAGCGTGCCTGCAGGTAATCCTCGACCGCGTATTTCCCGGGTGCCGCCACATAAAGATGGTCCGCCTCCTCGTCGATCTCTATCGATCTTATGACCCACTCGAGATCGTAGATGCCGTATTTTGCCCCGGTCATCATCGAATCGCGCAGCAAATAATCCATCCGATCAACGTCAAGTTGCGACGAGACGAGCTGTCCGAGGGCCCTCGGCCGAAAATCGCCTCTAATGATCGCCGCAACGTCCGCAGCCAGCGTCGGTGAATACTCCTGCAGCAGCCGTCCCACAGTCGTCTCCGGGCTAAGCACCGCCTGAACGGTAAAATCCTCGTGATGAAACCCGAGGACCGATTCGATCACATGCGAAAACGGCCCATGCCCTATATCATGCAAAAGCGCCGCCACGCGCACCGCCACCTGAGCCTCATCCGGTATCGCATAACGCGACCGTAACTTGGCCAGCACCCGCCCCGCG
>JAGOWF010000253.1 GCA_018060305.1 Pyrinomonadaceae bacterium | reverse complement strand
ACGGTCGAGCCGGGCGACAACCTGAGCAAGATCGGAGCGAAGTACGGCGTCTCGTGGAACGCCATCTATGAGGCGAACCGCGACACCATCTCGGATCCTGACCTGATCCATCCCGGACAGGAACTCAAGATACCGGGAGCGTAACTGCTCTGTCAGCGCGATCAAGGCCCGCTTGCGGATGCAGGCGGGCTTTTTTTGCTCTCGTCGCGCTGATAGTCTTGGTGTAGTGGCCATCGAGACGGATTTTATCGTGATCGGCAGCGGCGTGGCGGGACTGCGTGCGTCGATCGAGCTTGCCGCGAGCGGGGCGAGTGTAACGGTCCTGACAAAGGACAAAGCGAGCGAATCTAACACGGAATATGCCCAGGGCGGCGTTGCGGTGGTGTTGTCCGACGACGATGATGCCGGGCTGCACGAGGAGGACACTCTCGTTGCGGGTGCCGGTCTGTGTGATGAGGCTGCGGTCGAGACGCTTGTTGCCGAAGGCACGCGATACATCAAACAACTGATCGATTGGGGCACCGAGTTTGACCGTGACGCCGGCAAGTTGGTGTTTACGCAAGAGGCCGCGCATTCGCGCAGGCGCATTCTTCACGCACACGGCGATTCGACAGGTGCGGAGTTGGTGCGAGCTCTGATGGCGCGGGCGGCGGCCGAAAAGACGATCACGCTGACACCGTTTGCGAATACCGAGCAACTGCTGGTCGCTGGCGGCCGATGCGTTGGGGTGTCATACCTCGATCCGATCCTGCGGGCTCCGCGTGAAGTGTTTGCGAAAGCGGTGATCCTGTGCACAGGCGGTGCCGGCCAGTTGTATCAACATACGACAAATCCACCTGTCGCCACCGGCGACGGCATGGCGATGGCGTATTTTGCCGGAGCAGAGATGGCCGATATGGAATTTATTCAGTTCCACCCTACGGCGTTGAATCTTGAAAACGCGCCACGTTTCTTATTGAGCGAGGCGATGCGAGGCGAGGGTGGTATCCTCAAAAACAAGTACGGCGAACGGTTCATGCCGCGATATGACCAGCGTGCCGAGCTTGCTCCGCGTGACATAGTGTCGCGGTCGATAGTGGCCGAAATGAGACGGACCGGCACACGAACCGTGTTTCTCGATATGACGGCGCTTGACGCGGGCTTTCTAAAACAGCGATTCCCAAAGATCTACGACACATGTGCGGCTTACGGCCTCGACATCGCGACAGATCTGCTGCCTGTTTCGCCTGCGTCTCATTACTTCATGGGCGGTGTGCGAACCGATCTGTGGGGCCGCTCGACGCTGCCAGGGCTTTATGCGGCAGGTGAGGTCGCGTGTACGGGAGTGCACGGGGCGAATCGGCTGGCATCGAACTCACTGCTTGAGGGCCTCGTTTTCGGAGCACGTTCGGGCCTCGCGGCGATCGGCGACAGTTCCGAGTTCCGAGTTCATAGTATCGAGATCAAGGACGTGAGGCCAAAGGCGGAAGATCGCCCGACGCTGCCGACGGCCGTCAGAAAACGAGTTAAGCGCATTATGTGGGAGCGTGTCGGGATACTCCGCGACCGCGATGCACTCGCGCGTGCATTGCGAGAATTTGATCAGATCGCGGTGGGTAACCTGAGCACGTCGTCGCGAAACTTCGTTACGCTCGCCAGGCTCGTAGCGACGGCGGCCCGTTGGCGCGAAGAGTCGCGTGGCGGCCATTACCGCACGGATTTTCCCGACACGCGTGATGAATGGCGTTTCCATTCTGTGCAGCGAAAAGGCGAAGCTATCTCCTCGGCCGAACGGATAAATTTTGACACCGCCCGCGCGGTTTGATTAGAATCATCTCACCGCAGAACGTTCAAAAATCAGGTCGGTAAGAGCTAATGCATAGTTCGGCTACAACGCTAAACCTGTCTTCGATGGTCGCCCACCACGCTCGGCTTGCACCGGAGAAGGAGGCGATCGTATGGGAGGATGTCAGGCTTACCTATGGCGAGCTCGATAAGCTCTCAAACCGTGTCGCAAACGCCCTCGTCGAGTTGGGTATCGGCCTCGGCGACAAGGTGGCCTTGAGTTGTCCGAATCTGCCGTTCTTTCCGATCGTGTATTACGGCATCTTGAAGACCGGCGCGGCGGTCGTGCCGCTGAGCGTCCTGTTTACCGACCGAGAGATCGAATATCACCTAACGGATTCCGACGCGAAAGCGCTTTTTGTATTTGAGGGAACGGCCGAATTGCCCCTAGCCGAGACGGCGAAGAGGGCGTTCGACTCGGTGCCATCGTGTGAACATTTGGTCGTCATGACCAAGGATCTGATGGGGCCAAGCCCGTTTGCCGAGCACAAGACGCTGACCGAACTGACCTTTGACAAGGCCGAGACGTTTGAGATCGTTGCGACCTCGCCGGATCATACATGCGCGATCCTCTATACCTCAGGCACCACCGGCCAACCAAAAGGAGCCGAGCTGACGCATGCAAATCTTTACAGCAATGTCGTTACGACCTTTCTGATCCATCTGCCGGCCCTCGATTTTACCGATGGCGAGCAAAAGACGTGTCTGATCACACTGCCGCTCTTTCATACGACGGGCCAGACGGTCCAGATGAACACAAACATCTACGCGGGCAACCGTAATGTCTTGCTGCCGCGATTCGACGCCAAGGCAACCCTCGACGCGATGGTCGCCGAGTGTGTCAATTTCTGGGTCGGCGTTCCGACGATGTATTGGGCATTGCTAAGATTTGTCCAGGAAACGGGCTGCGACATCAGTCGCATAAAGGAAACGATGAAAGTCTGCAGTTCGGGTGGGGCACCGATGCCGGTCGAGGTGATGCGCGAATTTGGCGAAGTGTTTGGCCTACGGGTCATGGAAGGTTACGGCCTGAGCGAGACGTCGCCGCTGGCGACATTCAATCATTTTGAGCGTCCCTCAAAGCCGGGCACCGTCGGGCAGCCGATAATGGGCGTCGAGATCAAGTGTTTTGACGACAACGATAAAGAGGTTGCGGCCGGAGAGCGTGGAGAGGTGGTCATTCGCGGGCCCAACGTGATGAAAGGCTATTACAAACGGCCCGAGGCGACGGCCGAGGCGTTTCGCAGCGGCTGGTTTCACACCGGTGATATCGGAATTCTTGACGACGAGGGCTACCTCGCGATCGTTGACCGCAAAAAGGACATGATCCTTCGCGGCGGATACAACGTCTATCCCCGCGAGCTTGAGGAGGTTATCATCACGCATCCGTCCGTCTCGCTCTGTGCGGTCATCGGCGTCAGAGATGAGCGGCTCGGTGAAGAGGTCAAAGCCTTCGTCGTATTGAAAGAAGGGGCCACGCTGTCAGACGCCGACTTCATAGACTGGTGTAAGACGAAGTTTGCCGCTAACAAGTATCCTCGCTATATCGAGTTTCGCGACAGCCTGCCGATCGGCGGAACGGGAAAGATATTCAAGCGGGCGTTGAAAGAAGAAGCTGCGGGCAAGGCCACGAGTTGAACCCCTTTTGCCTTTCGGCCACGAGTTGCGTGAAACTTATCGTAGGATGTTCTACGCAAAGCTCACGGTTGTTATCGTATTCATTACACTCAGTGCCGCGGCCTGCCTCAAGTCGAAAGGCGCGCAAGTTTCGATCAAAGACGACAAACGCTATGAGGCGGCCCTGTTTCGGCAGAACTGCACCATCTGCCACGGCCCTGAGGCCGAGGGCAAGACGCTGGCCGACGGCCGCGTTATCCCAAACCTTCGCTCAGGCGAGCACAAATACACGACCGCACAACAGATACACGACCACATAGCCAACGGCGGCAACGGCATGGTGCCGTTTCGCAATATGCTCACTGAACGCGAGATCAATATGCTGGTCGATTTCGTAATGAACGACCTCAGAAGATAGAGGTTACAATACGTTTATGAAGGTTTTGATCACCGGTGCGAGCGGGCTTGTCGGAACCGCGCTGCAATTGTCCTTTGCCGAGAAGGGTTATGAAATGCTCCTCGCCTCTCGAAGCGAGCCCAGGGCGGCCAACGAGATCCAATGGACGGTCGAGGGAGGATTTGCCGAGCCCGAACGGCTTGAAGCCATCGACGCCGTAGTTCATCTCGCGGGTGAAAGCGTCAGCGGGCTGCGGTGGACAGACGAGAAGAAGAAGGCCATTCGCGATAGCCGTGTGATGGGGACGCGAAGTATCGTTGAGGCCCTGTCAAATCTCAATGTGCGGCCGAAGGTGTTGGTTTCCGCATCGGCGATCGGCTTTTACGGCGAGCGCGGCGATGAGG
>JAGOWF010000252.1 GCA_018060305.1 Pyrinomonadaceae bacterium | reverse complement strand
GGCGGCAGGTCAGTTGGGCTCGGAACGGTGCCTTCGATAGTTTGCAGCCGTTCGGCCTTCTCTATTCCGGCCTCGGTGAGTTTTGGGACCGAGCGAAGCAGCCCTTGCGTGTAGGGATGCTTTGGCCGCGCGAATAGCTCGTTAACGCCCGATTGCTCGACGATCTTTCCCGTGTACATTACACAGACGCGGTCGGCAACCTCGGCGACGACACCGAGATCGTGCGTAATGAGCAGGATAGCGAGCTTTCGCGTCTTGCGAAGCTCGTCGAGCAATTCCAGAATTTGTGCCTGTATCGTAACATCGAGCGCCGTCGTCGGCTCATCGGCGACCAGCAGCTCAGGGTCGCAGGCCAGAGCCATCGCGATCATTACGCGCTGGCGCATGCCGCCCGAAAGCTGGTGGGGATAATCCCTTGCGCGGCGCTCTGGCGAGGGGATCGAGACCTCGCGCATCGCTTCGACAGCAGCGTCCCACGCCTGCTTTCGATTCAGTTTTCGATGAAGCCGCAGGGCCTCGGCGATCTGCTCACCGACCGTATAGACAGGATTTAGCGACGTCATCGGATCCTGAAAGATCATCGCGATATCGTTGCCGCGCAGCTGACGGAGCCGTTCGTCCGATGCGTTAGTGATCTCTTCGCCCTTGAACCGTATGGAACCACCGACAATCTTGCCCGGCGGCGATACGAGACGCATGACGGAGAGCGCCGTTATCGACTTGCCGCAACCCGACTCGCCGACGAGGCCGAGCAGTTCGCCCTCGCCGATGTGAAAACTCACATCGTCGACGGCTCGTACCAGCCCGGCCCGCGTCGGAAAGTGTGTTCTGAGGTTCTCAACCTCAAGCAAATTCATCGTTTAAGGCTTTGTCTTGACCGGATCAGCCGGACGCTTTGGCAATCCGACCGGAGCGGTCAGCTTCTTCAAAACTTCTGAGACCGCACGTTCTAGTTGCGGGTCCCGACCGGCGATAACCGATCTGGGATCGTTGTCCACCTCGATGTCGGGATCGACGCCATAGCCTTCGATTATGTATTCGCCCTTCGTATTTGCAAGGGCCGATTGCGGCACGTTGACAACGCCGCCATCGATCAGGGTTCCCCGATTGCTGATCCCGACGACGCCGCCCCAACTGCGTTTGCCCACGAGTTGTCCGAGACCGGCCTCACGGAACATATACGGGAAGATATCACCATCCGAAGCCGAATTCTCATTCAGAATGGCGATCATCGGTCCCAGGAATACGCCATCAGGGTAGGGGCTTCCGTCCTGATTATAGTTTGTATAGTTGACGCCGAGCAGCTTGCGCCTGAGCCGCTCGATAAGCATTCGAGAGACATTTCCGCCGCCGTTTGCACGGACGTCAACGACGAGTCCCTCTTTCTTTAGTTGGGGGTAATACCATTTGATAAACTCGCGCAGGCCGGGCGCTCCCATATCGGGAATATGCAGATACCCGAGGCGGCCGCCCGATAATTCGTCAACGCGTCGGCGATTATCAAGAACCCAATCCAGATATACCAGGCTGCCCTCGTCGGTGATGGGCCGGATCGTGACGGTTCGCGCACCTTGTGCAGATGGCGACGAATTGAGAGTAAAGGTGACCGTGCTATCAGCCTTGCCGCGTAGATAGGAGTAGATGTCTCGATCCGCGGTCACGTCCTCGCCGTCGATCGCGATCACGTAGTCGCCAACTTTCGCATCGCTGCCCACCTCGGTAAAAGGCGATCGATAAATGTCCTCCTCGTTCTGGCCTGCGTAGATCTTGCTGATCTTGTAGCGATTTGCGGCCTTATCGACCTGAAATCTTGCACCTGTTAATGCCACACGAACGCGTGGCGGCAGGTTAAAATCACCACCATCAATGTAAGCATGCTGAACCGTAAGTTCGGATTGCATTTCAGAGAGCAGGTAGTTTAGGTCAGAGCGATGGTTCACATAAGGAAGCCATTTGCGGTAATCCTCGCGAATCTTTGCCCAGCCGTAACCGTGCATATTAGGGGCATAGAACCAGTCACGATACTGACGCCAAACCTCGTTGAATATCTGGTTCCATTCTGCCTTTGGATCGATCTCGGTCACGAGATGGCTCGTCGAAACGTTCTTCCGCGAGCGTTCGCCATTTGGGTTGGCATCCATCATCAGATACGTCCCCTGCTGATTGGTCATTAGCTTTGACCCATCCGCCGAAAGCGTAAACCCGCCCGCGCCGGTTAGCAACGTTGTCTCTTTTCTATCCTTGACCGAATAAATACGGACCGACGGCTGCGTCTCGGCCTGACGACCATAATAGAAGGCCGGTTGGACAGAATAGAGTAGATGTCCTTTCGTTGCTGCCAGCCCGGCATAGTTATCTGCACCTAAGCCGGGGACACGCACGGCTCTAGTTTCGATACCGTCAAAGTCGATCTTTTCCGCCGGCGATGGAGTGGCGGCCGCCGGTGTCGGCGAAGGGGACGCCTCTTTTTTCTCTTCCGCTATCGTGGCCTCATCACTTTCGGGCGGGAAGGGATTTTTCGCACCGGTGGTCAGCGTCAAGGCATAGACCTGGCCGGTGCGATTCGTCGCGTAATTGAACTCTGCACCGGATATCAGCGGAGCGTATTCGCGGTCGCTGAGAAAATAGAGATAGTTGCCGCTCGGATCCCATGTTGGAGTATCGGCGGAAAACATCGCCGGAGTAACGCGATAATTCTTGTTGTCCTGCGAACTCCAAACATAGACCGACGTGACACCGCCCGGATTCTGCATCGTATAGGAGACAAAGTTGCCCTTTGGCGAGAATTCGTAGTCAGTGATCTGGCCGTTCGGAGCGTCAACGATCATCTGTGTCTGTTTCGAGGCAACTGTAACAACGTAAACACGTCCGTTCTTGTCCCCGAAGACGATCTTCTTGCTGTCGGACGACCATTGCGGAGCGTATCGCTGCGCTGAGCCGCCCGAGGTAAGTTGCTGCGGCGGCGAGGCGCCATCCTGAGCAGCGAGCCACACCTCATCCTCGCCGCTCTGATCGGACATATACGCGATCGAGCGGCCGTCTGGTGACCAGACGGGGAAGCGATCGTTAGCTCCGGATGTGCGAGTTAGATTTCGAACGCCGCCTTTCTCGGCCGGAACGGTGAAAATATCTCCGCGAGCGCTGAATACGGCGCGCTCGCCCTTTGGGCTCAGGGCATACCAGCTTATCCGGTTCGCGACGGAGGCCTGCCGCGGCCGTCTGTTGATACCGTCGTCCGGCACATTGATCGCCAGCTTGGTTGCTCGCTTTGAAGCGATGTCGAACACCTCAAGCTCGCCGTCTCGTTCATAGATGATGCGGCCGCGGTTGTCCGAGCTTGGCCAGCGGATGTCCCAATCGCGATTGCGCGTCACCTGCGTTGTCTTACCGCCGGAAACGTCATAGGCGTAGAGATTAAACTTGCCGTCCTTGTCCGAGTTGTAATAGACCGTATTCCCGATCCACATGGCGTCGCGCGATGCGCGCGGCGTGTCGGAGATGAGCTTTGCCTCGGCTGTCGCCATGTCGTAGACGTAGAGCTTGTTCGCCTGGCCTCCGCCATAGCGCTTCTCGGGACGAAAGTCCCTGAATCGCGGGCTATACACCATCTTGGTCCCGTCGGGTGAGAAGTCACCGGAGCCGGCCTCGGGCATCGGAAGTGCCTCAGCAGCGCCGCCGGACGGTGAAACAGTGTAGAGCCTTGCTATGGGTAGCGACCATGATTCTCGTTCGCTGCGAAAGACGATTCGCCCATCATTTGTCCAGCCGTGGACCTGGTTGTCGTAGCCCCAGCGCGGCGCAAGCGGGCCGCGTGACGGGTAGAATGTCAATTGCTTTGGCTCGCCGCCGCCGGACGGCATCACATACACCTGTTCGTCACCGTCATACTGTCCGGTAAATGCTATCCATTTGCCGTCCGGCGAGAACTTAGCATAGGTTTCGACGCCCGGATGCGACGTCAACCGAACGGCAGTTCCACCGGAAGTGGAAACCTGCCAAAGGTCGCCGCCGTATGTAAACACGACATGGTCACCATAGATAGCCGGAAACCGAAGCAGTTTGGTCTGGGCCGAGGCATAGATTGACAATGATAGGCCGATGGCAGCCATCGCGGCGATTCGCTTCAACATTCAGGGTCCTCCATTAAGGAATTGGATTGCTCGAAAGAGTGTAACTTAAAAGACTACGGTAAAAAAGCTTACGGGTTTCAAGAATCCGAGTTGCGGGCAACGAAAACCTCGA